>CALXCM010000001.1 GCA_944386785.1 uncultured Clostridia bacterium
ATAATATATTATAGTCGATTTTTGCAGGTTTTTCAAGCTTTTTGATAGTTTTTATGTTAATTTTTGGAACTTTTTTTAGCCTTTTTAATATAATATTACATAGATAAACTTAAATTCACATATTATATTAAGAGGTGATAACATGAATTTTGATGAAAACAGTATAAATAAATTAAAAGATATGTTAAATAAAGGCGAATTAAATGATGTCGTTTCTAAAATTTCTCCAGAAATGATTGAAAATTTTTCTTCTATGATGGGAAATAGCAATAATAATAACAACAGCTCAGAAAATTCAGGAAATTCAGGAAATTCAGAGAATTCAGAAAATTCAAATAATTCTAGCAATTTTAATTTTTCTAATGAAAATAATAATCCAAGCAATTTTGATTTTAGCAATATAGATATAAATACAATCATGAAAATGAAATCAATTATGGAAAAAATGAACAGTAAAGATGACCCAAGAAGCAATTTATTATATTCCTTAAAACCATATTTAAGAGAAAGTAAAAAAGAAAAGTTAGATCAATATGCAAATTTGCTAAATATTGCTAAACTTTCTGAATTATTTAAAAATGACAATAAAGGGAGTTAAAGAAAATGTTTTATCCATATAATAGATATTATCCTTATTACCCATATTATAGAAAAAATAGCTATTTTAAAAAAGATGATATTATAAAAGAAGACATTAGAGAGCTAAATAAAAGCTCTGATAATAAAGCATGCAATGAAATAAAAAATAATGAAAATAAATCATCTAGATTTGATATTGATGAAGAACCTTTTTTGGACATTCTTGGCATCAAATTATATCTAGATGATTTAATTATTCTTTGTTTACTATTTTTTCTTTATCAAGAAGGTGTAAAAGATGAAATATTGTTTATTGCATTAATTTTACTTCTTCTTTCTTAAAATATTATTCTATTATTATTTTATCTTCGTTTACAAATACATATGCTTGCTTATGTAGAGGCTCTTCGTCTCTATCTATTTCTTTTACTATATTTGCAATTCTAATTTGAACTGTATCTAAAAGTCCAGCTGCAATTATAGCTTGCTTATTTCCTTTTGCACCAGCATGAGCTAATCCTCTTAAGTTTCCAAGTACTACAATATTATCTGATGCAACAATTTCTGCTCCTGAATTTACATCTCCTAAAATAACAAGACTTCCTTCTGTTTCTAATTTTTGCCCTGAGCGAAGTGACCCTCTATGAAATGTTGTTTCTGATGTTTCAATTTCTTTATCAAATACTTTCTTAATACTATGTAAGCCTAAAGTTTTTGGTGTATCAAAATCTATTTCTACATCTATTTTATTTTTTATCAAGTTTTGAATTTCATCTATTTCTTTGTTTTTTAATACTTTTCCAGTTACTCTAATTGGTGTTTTTTCATCTTTATATAATTTTTTAAGTTCTGGAATTTTCTTTTTTAATCCTTGTACAATTTCTTCTTGAGAAGCTTCATCACTTAGTTTAATTAAAATTTCTTCCTTTTTTAAGTTAATACTTACATAATTTTTCATATTCTACATCCTACTTTCTAGTAAATTTATGACATCGATTCTGTGTATGGCATTGCTGTCATATCTTCTTCTACACTTTGTGTATTCATTCCAAAGTATTCTGCCATTATATCTCTTACGACTTCTGCTGTATAGTTTCCATGTCCTCCATTTTCAACCATAACTACTATTGCAATTTCTGGATTTTCAAATGGTGCAAAACCAACAAACCATGCATGAACTTTATTGTTTGGTGCTTCTGCAGATCCTGTTTTTCCTCCAACTGTTACATTAAAATCTTTAAATCTAACATAAGCTGTTCCTCCAGAATCACTTGTAACTGATTTCATTCCTTCTAAGACTGCATCTAAGTTTTCTTGTTTTATTTGTAAATCTTCTCCTTGATCTTCTTCTATTCCTAATTTTTGATTTACAAATTTATTTATTTCATCTTTTGAAACCTCTGAACCATCTGCATTTCTTATTGTTTTTACTATACTTACATCAAGTTTTTTTCCTCCATTTGCAAGCATACTAATATATCTTGCCATTTGCAATGGACTAAATTCATTGTCTCCTTGTCCTATTGCCGCTTGCAAAGTATCCCCTGGATTCCAATTTGTATCGTTTGTACCTTGTCTTAGTTTTGCTTTTGTTTCTTTACTTGCAAGTTGTCCTGATGTTTCACTTTGAAGTTCTATTCCTGTCTTTTTACCAAGTCCAAAATAGCTTGCATATTTTACTAATGTATCTATTCCCATTCTGTCTGATGTTTCATAAAAGAAAAAGTTACATGACTTTTCTATTGCTCCTGAAACATTTAGCCATCCATGTCCTCTTCCATAGTCTGAGAAATACCAACATACTGGCTGATAATCTCTATATTTTGTATATCTTCCTGTATCATTTATTTTTGTATCTACATTTATTACTCCTGATTCTAAGCCTGCAATTGCTGTTATCATTTTAAATGTAGAACCTGGTGAGTATGAATTTTGTATTGCTTTATTTACTAATGGTTTTGCTTCATTATTCATGTATGAAGACCATGCTTCATTGCTTATTCCTCCGACAAAGTCTGCTGGGTTATAGTTTGGATAGCTTGCCATTGCTAATACTTCTCCAGTATTTACATCCATTACAACACAAGCACCAGCATTTGTATCAAACCTCTCAGAAAATCCACCTGTTGCAATTTTATTTATATTATTTGCTAAAGCTGTTTCTGTTACTTGTTGCAAGTTTGCATCTATTGTAAGGACAACATCTGAGCCTGCAACAGCTTCTTTTGCTGTATATTCTGCTGTTGTCGTACCATTTACATCCATGTCTATTTGTCTTACTCCATTTTTTCCTTTTAAGTATTCTTCAAATACATATTCTATTCCTGTTTTTCCTATAATATCATTTTGAGAATATCTATCTTTTCTTGTTTCATATTCTTCTGCATCTATTTGAGCTGCATATCCTAAAATATGTGAAGCAAGTGTTCCTGAATTATACTCTCTTACTGGATTTACTACAATATTTATTCCTGCGAATTTATCTGAACTTTCACTAAATTCTGCTACTGCTTCTCTTGGTATGTTTTCTGCTATTGTAACAGATTTTGTGCTACTATATCCATTTTCGTCTAAATTATATCTAATTGATATTATTTTTCTAATCTCTGTTATATCTGTGTTTTGTATTTCATATTCATCTTTAAATTCATAAAAAGCTTCTTCTGCTGAAATATCCTCTTTTAAGTCATATTTTTCTTTCCAGTTACTTAGCGCTTCTCCTTCTATTGTAAAAGAAAATGGATTTATACTTATTGGAAATGTATCACTATATGATATTTGGTATTTTTCCAAAACACTTATCATATTTAATATATCTTGATTTAGTGTATTATCATCTACTTTTGTTTTATACATTTCTAATGAAAAATGTGCTGTTGTTGATACTAAAGGTGTTCCTGTTTTGTCTAATATAGAGCCTCTTGCTGCTTCTATTGTACTTTCTCTTGTAAGCCTTGTGTTTGATTCTTCTCTATATTCTGCACCATGTACTATTTGAAGATTAAATAATTGGGCAATAAGAACAATTCCTATTATATATACTAGGACAGTTAAAACATTAAATCTTAAATTAACATTTGCTTTTTTCCACCCACTAAATTTCCTCAATTTATCACCTACTTCTAAAAATATCTTGTTAAAATCTTATTCCCCTTATATTCGTTTTCTATAATATAGCCACATTTTTGAATTAATGGATATATTATTATTGTAATTATTAGGTTAAATATTGTTTCTACTGTTAGTATTTTTATAAAGTTCCAAATTTCAACATTCATATCTAAAAATATATAATGTAAGAAATATGATAATACTTCAAACATAACAGTTGCACCTAATACCATAATCATAATTGTTATTCTACTATCTTTTGAAAAGTTTTTATCAAATGCACCAGCAAGGAAACCTACAATCCCTAGGCCTAATGCATATATTCCTATTCTTGTTCCTATGACTAAATCTAAGAAAAAGCCAATTATTATTCCATAGATTCCACCTACTATTTTATTTGCAAATAATCCTATAAAAAGTACAAGTATTACAAATACATTTGGCATAATTCCTGCAATATTAAACCATGTAAAAAAGTTTGCATGCAAAAAATATATAAAAAGCGCTACTAATACTAAGATTACATTAATAATTGCCTTTTTCAAAAATTTCACCTCATTTTCTTTTAATTATTGCTTGTTACTACTAATACTGTATCTATTTTATCAAAATCAACTGCTGTATCTATTGTTGCATATCTATCTGTAATATTTTGTGTATTATTTATTTTTGAAATTGTACCAATATGGATTCCTTTCGGATATATTCCACCTAATCCTGAAGTTTCTACACTGTCTCCTTGTACAACATTTGCATCTGTTGGTATATACATTGCTCTTAACAGTGAATTGCTATCTAAAGTTCCTTTACAAACAATACTTTCGTCGTTGCTAGACATTACTGCACTAACAGAGCTTGCAGTATCTACTATTGTTTGAACTTTTGCAGTATTGTTTGTCACTGATACAATATGACCTACTAACCCTTCATCTGCAATAACTGTCATATTTTCTTTTACTCCATCATCTGTTCCAATATTTATTACTATTGTTTTTGAGTAATTACTAATATCTTTGTTTATTACATATCCAGGTATTGTTTTATATTCTCCATATTTTTCTGTTAAATTTAAATATTCTTTTAATGTTTCATTTTCTGCTTTTATATTTTCCAATTCTCTTAAAGATTGCTCTAATTCACTGTTTCTTGCTTTTAGTTCTTCATTTTCTTGTTCTATATTATTTATGTCTGTAAAAAAAGTATTGTTTCCGCTGATTTTATTTTTTAAATATGTTAATCCATTTTGAATTGGCATTACTAAATTACTTGCTACATTTTCAAGTAGACTCGAATTTTTTTCTCCATTTGAAAATATAACAATCAAAATTAAAATTATTATTGTAATTACAATTCCAATTATTCCAGCTTTTTTCTTTTTATACATTCTTTTACTCCTTGTATAATTTTATTTTTCTCTTCTTCTTCTTGCATTAATTAATACTGTTTTTAGTCTTTCTAAATCTTCTAAAGTTTTTCCTGCACCTCTTACAACACAGTCTAATGGTTCTTCTGCAACATATACAGGCATTGATGTTTCTATACTAATTAGCTTGTCCAAATTTTTAATCAAAGCTCCTCCACCTGCTAGAACTATACCTTTTTCCATAATATCTGATGCAAGTTCTGGTGGTGTTTTTTCTAGAGTTAATTTTATGATTTCGACAATTTTTCCTATTGATTCTTTCATTGCTTCTTCTATTTGAACTGAAGTTACTTTTACTGTTCTTGGCAAACCATCACTTAAATCTCTTCCTCTTACTTCCATTGACATCTCTGTCATTAAAGGCATTGCACATCCTATTTGCATTTTTATTTGTTCTGCTGTTGTTTCTCCAATTGCTAAGTTCATTTCTTTTTTAATATAGTTTACTATATCTTCATCTAGTTCATCACCTGCAATTCTAAGTGAATGGCTAACAACTATTCCTCCTAATGAAATAACTGCAACTTCTGTTGTTCCCCCACCTATATCTACTATTATGCTACCACTTGGTTCTCCAACATCTAAAGAAGCTCCAATTGCTGCTGCCATAGGTTCTTCTATTAAATATACTTCTTTTGCTCCTGCTTGTAATACAGATTCTTCTACTGCTCTTTCTTCTACTTCTGTAATACCTGAAGGTACACCTACTACAACTCTTGGTTTTCCTATACTATATCTTCTTCCAACTTTTCCAATTATATTTTTTAAAAGTAATTGTGTTGCAGTAAAGTCTGCAATAACTCCATCTTTTAGAGGTCTTACTGCTCTTATTTGTTCTGGAGTTCTTCCGAAGCATTTCTTTTGCTTCATTTCCTGTTGCTAAAATATTACCTGTTTTTCTATCTATTGCAACAACTGATGGTTCTTTTAAAACTATTCCTTTTCCTTTTAAAGTTACTAATATATTGGCTGTTCCTAAATCAATTCCAACATCTTTTGAGCCTAATGTAAAAAAATTAAACATGTTCATCTTCCCTTTCTGTTTGTTTTATCTTTAAATTATTTGCTTTTGTTCTTCTATAGTCTTTTGTATTTCTTTGCAGATACTTTTATAATCTAAATCACCTATTACTATATGGTCTAATAATTCTATTCCTAGCTTTCCTGACATTTCTGCAAGCTTTTCTGTAAAAATTATATCTTGCCTACTTGGAGTAGCATTTCCAGATGGATGATTATGTACAATTATAAATTTTGGTGCTTCTAACTTTATTGGTTCTAACAAAACATCTTTAAGTCCTAATTCTACAAAGTTTGCTATTCCCATACCAATGTCTTTTATTGTTAATATTTCGTTTTTGTTATTTAAAACTATTATTTTTACAATTTCTTTTTTTAGGAATCTCATTTCGTTCATTAGTAACTTTGCTACATCTTTTGTAGCTTTTACTTGTATTTTTTTATAATTTGCTGGTCTTGACATTCTAATTGTTAGCTCACATATTGCTTTTAACTGAATTGCCTTTACTTTCCCTATTCCTTTAATTTTCATTAAATCTTTTATTGATAGTTCTTGTAAGAAATTTAAATCTCCTTTTTTTGACTTATCCAAATTTAGTATTTTTTGAGCAACTTCTAGAGAACTTTCTTCTTTATTTCCTGTTTTAATTATTATTGCAAGAAGCTCTGCATTTGATAATGCTTTTTCTCCATAAATTTCTAATTTTTCATAAGGTCTTTCCATTTCTGGTAATTCTTTCATTTTTAGTGACAATATTATCTTTCCTTTCTTTTTAATATTGCCCCATTATTATATTTTTTTATAGATGAATATTGCAAGAATCATTCCTATAATACTTGAAACACTAATTTTAAACATTAGTGCAAATGTTATTTGAACTACACTTAAGTCTAATTCTATTGGACTTCTTAATCCAAATTCTTGGCTATACGATAGCCAACTAAGCCAATCTACATTTGATGCAAGTTCTCCTAACAATCCTCCTATTACTAAACCTGATAATATAAATACTATTAATATCCATATGTTTTTATCTTTAGTTGCCATTTTTCATACCTCCAAATTAGTTTTTCCTTACGGCTATTTACTTTTTATACTTATGCTATTATATCTTTTATTAGCAAATTTTTCAAGTAGATTATCCTATTTTTTACATATATTTTAATTTATTTATTGAATAAAAATATTTATTGTGATATTATTACCAAAATTTATATATTTAAATATAATATTATTAGTAGTATAATAAATTTAAGGTTATCATAAGGAGGCTTTTTCTTATATGAAAATAGAAAAATTAACTGAAAATAAAATAAGAGTGGTTTTGAATTTAAATGATTTTGCAAAAGAACATACTGATATTCACTCTATTATGACAAAACCAGTAGAAAGTCAATCTTTCTTTTTAGATATATTATTAAAAGCTGAAAAAGAGTTAAATTTCCATACTGATGGCTGCAAATTATTAATTGAAGCTTTTTCTTCAGAAGAAGATGTTTTAGTTTTAACTATTACAAAATATGCACATTCAAAAGAAAAACAAAGTTCAGAAAACAGTTTGAAAAATAAAGTTTTAGTAAAAAGAAAAACAATTGATTATTCAAGCAAAAATGTTATTTACTCTTTTGAAAATTTTGAAGAGTTTTGTAAGTTTTGCAAATATGTAAATAAAGTTTTTGATTTAGAACTAAAAAAGGTTGCAAAAAGTTTTTCTTTATATGATTACAATTCTACATATTATTTTATAATACAAAATATTAGTAATAATATAAATCTTGCTAAAAAGTTTCATTTAATAGCAACTGAATTTGGAAAACCAACTTTCTATTCTGAAACTTTTATAAACAAACTATTAGAACATGGAAAACCAATTATGAAAAAAAATGCAATTAAAACTTGTGTTAAATATTTTAATTGATATTAATTTTAATATTGATTTTAAAACATAAAAGATTCTTAAAGTTTTTTACTTTTAAGAATCTTTTTATTTATTTTTTTAGATTAATATACATAGTTTTGTGGGTTATATGCAACACCATTTACTCTTACTTCTAAGTGTAAATGTGGTCCTGTAGAATTTCCAGTTGAACCAACAGCTGCTATTGTTTGTCCTTGTGATACTGTTTGGCCTACTTTTCCATATAGTTTACTACAATGTGCATAATATGTTTGTACTCCATTTCCATGGCTTATTACTATCATATTTCCATAAGAACCTTTATATCCTGAAAAAGTTACTGTTCCTGAAGCTGCTGCTTTTATTGCTGTTCCTTTTGGTGCTGATATATCTAATCCTGTATGTGATGATCTTCTTATACTGCTTCCTGCTCCAAATCTTGATGTTATTGTTCCTGATATTGGTCTTATTAATGAAATTCCTAGGTTTGCTTTAGCAGATGATGTTTTACTAGATGTATTTACACTTCCACTAGATGTTTTTGTAGTTTTTGCTACAACTGTTTTTACTGGTTCTACATATAGTTTTGCTATAGCATCATCTTTTGATACTAAGTCTTTTAGTTCTGTTTCATATTTTTCTAATATTGATATATTAGCTATATTTGAGCTTCCCTTTTCTTTTAAACCATTTACTACTGCTTCTGCTTCTTCAAAGTTTGCAACATAATATTTTTCTACATTATTATCTAATATAGCATAATATCTATAATATGTAACACCCATATCTTTTACTTTATTAAAGATTTCTTCGTCATTACTAACAATATTTTTCTTTAACAAACACAATTTATATTCTGGCATATTTTCTACTTGAACAAATGCTACATTATTTTCTCCATTTCCATTTTTAACATAATCATTTATTTTATGTTGTAAGTCTGATTTGTTTTCTGTATAACCTATTTGTTCTCCGTTTATATATACACCATATGTAGGTTTATATAAAAATGCAACTATTCCTACAATTAAAAATATAGCTATTAAAAAAAGAACAGTGAATTTAATTCCTCTTCTTGTATGAATAATAACTTTTTTAAACATTTTACCATATCTCCTTTGTATCCAATTTTACAAAAACTTAAATTGGTCATTGTAATCATATTGTAACATTTCTTTTTTTTCAAACATACTTAAGTCTCAATTTCCGTAGGTTTTCTTTAATTTTTATCATTTATCTTCGTTTTTTGGCGTTTATCTTAGTTTTTCTTTATTAATCTTTCTTTATCAAAACAAAAGGCATTATATAGTAGATTCTCTATCTATATAACGCCATACAAGTTTTAAGTAAAATACTTTAGTTTGATAATTCTGTTTTTACATTACTTATTTCTGTAACAGTAGCTTTTTGTGCTGGAATATAATATCCTTTTGACTGAGCTATTTTAAATAATTCATATTGAAAACTTTCATCATTATTTCTTATTGTTTGAAATGTTTGTCTTAAATTCATATTTTCACTCTCAGAAATTGCTGTTTGATATGCTGTTAAATCTGATTTAACTCCAGCTAATATATCATTTACCATTGTTTTTTCGTCCACTTTACATTTCCTCCTTATTTTTAATTATTTAAAAAATTCATTAATTTTTGTTTTGTATTTAATGCATCTTGTGCTGATTTCGCAAACAATTGCTTTATTTGTGGGTCTACTGCTTGTTCTGAATATGTGTTTAATTTTTGATATGCTGTTTCATGAGCTCCTATTAAATGTCTTAAGTTTTGCAATTCTGACTGATTTAAATCTGCCATTTTAATCATTCCTTTCTTTTTGTTATCTTGAAGATATTATTTACATTTTTAAAAATTTTATACAAAAAAAGAAACTAAAAAAGTTCTTTTTTAATTTCTTTTTTATATTTTTATTCTATTATTTCTAAGTTTGCATATTTTGCCATTAGTCTTTTATGTCCAACTTTATCAAAATTTATATCTACTTTTAAGTCTTCTCCTTCTGGTTCTACAATATTTATTATTCCTTCTCCAAATTTTTTATGGTACACTCTTACTCCTTCTTTATATTTGCTTAAGTCTACTTCTTTATTTGAAACTTTTTTCTTACCTAAATTATTTAAGAAGCTTTCTGCTGTTCTAAATTGGAATCCAGAACTTAGAACTTTCTCTTTATTATCTATTTTATATGTTTTGATATTTCCATTATCTTTACTTCCATAGCTCCAACTAAATTTAGAATCTTCAAATATTCTGTCTTTATGATTTGTTTTTTCTTCTCCAAAAGTTTCTTCATATCCATCTAATAAGTCTTCTGGAATTTCTTTTAAAAACCTTGATGTTTGGTTATAACTTGTTGAACCAAATATTGTTCTTTGCTTGCTACAAGTTAAGAATAAGTACTCTTTTGCTCTTGTTATTCCTACATAGCAAAGTCTTCTTTCTTCTTCTAGTTCTTTTGGTTCTGATATTGATTTATATCCTGGAAAAATTCCTTCTTCCATTCCTACTAAAAATACTACTGGAAACTCTAATCCTTTTGCACTATGAAGTGTCATTAGTGTTACAGATTCTTCTTGTTCTTCTAAATTGTCAATATCACTAGATAATGTTATCCCTTCTAGGAATTCACTTAAATTGTTTTCTGCTTCCTCTTCTTCAAACTCTATAGCTACTGTTAAAAATTCGTTTAAGTTGTCTATTCTATTTTCTGCTTCTATCGTTTTTTCGTCTTCTAATGCTTTTACATATCCTGTTTTCTTTAATGTTTCTTTAATTAATTCTGAAATTGGTAGCTTTTCTTTTAAGTTTTTTAATTCTTCTATTGCATTTACAAATTCTCTTGAATTTAAAAAGACTCTGTTTAAGCCGTAGCTATCTGCATTTTTTATTATTTCATACATTGATTTTTCTTCTGCAATTGCAATTTGTTCAATTTTATCTAAGCTTGTTTTCCCAATTCCTCTTTTTGGTTCATTTATTATTCTTCTTAAACTTAGGTTGTCCATACTGTTTTGAATTAGTCTTAAATATGCAATAATATCTTTAATTTCTTTTCTTTCGTAGAATTTTAAGCCACCTACTATTTTATATGGTATATTTTCTCTTCTGAAAATATCTTCTATTGCTCTTGATTGTGTATTCATTCTGTAAAGAATAGCAAAATCTGAATATTTATAATATTCTTCTCTTCTTAAATGTTCTATTTGTTCTACTATATATGAACCTTCATCATATTCGTTTTCTGCTTGATATACTTTTGGAAGCTTTCCTTCTTCATTTTGAGTCCATAATTCTTTTTTATATTTTACTTCATTATTTTTAATTACTGAATTTGCAGCTTTTAAAATATTTCCTGTACATCTATAGTTTTGCTCTAATTTTATAATTTTAGTTCCTGGAAAGTCTCTTTCAAAATTTAATATGTTTGATATATCTGCTCCTCTAAAGCTATATATTCCTTGATCATTATCTCCAACAACTGTAATATTTCCATGTTTTGATGCAAATAATGTTATTAATGTAAATTGTGCTTTGTTTGTATCTTGATATTCGTCTACTAATACATATTTAAATTTATTGCTATAATATTCTAATACATCTGGATTTTCTAGCAATATTTTTATTGTATAGTTTATTATATCATCAAAATCTATAGCATTGTTTTCTTTAAGCCTTTTTTGATATAGCTCATAAACTTCTGCAATTTTTTCTTTTCTATAATCACCTATATGTTTTGCTTTATAAGTTTCTGGTTCTTGCATATCATTTTTAGCATTGCTAATTTCTGATAAAACTGCTCTATCTGTAAACATTTTGTCATCTATTGCTAAATCTTTTAGGCAGTTTTTTACAAGTGTTTTTTGGTCTGATGTATCAAAAATTATAAATGAAGTATCAAAACCTATTCTGTCTATAAATCTTCTTAAAATTCTTACACATATTGAATGAAATGTTCCCATCCAAATATCTTGCGCTAAATCTCCTACTAGTCCTGCAATTCTTTCTTTCATTTCGTTTGCAGCTTTATTTGTAAATGTTATTGCAATTATATCCCATGGTTTTACATTTTTTTCTCCTATTAAATATGCAATTTTATGTGTTAATACTTTTGTTTTACCACTTCCAGCACCTGCAATTACCAAACATGGACCTTCTGTATTTACAACTGCATCATATTGTTTATCATTTAAACCTTCTAATATTTCTTGCATTTGTTTTTTCCTTTCTTGTTTTATTTTTTCAAAAGTCTGTTTGTATTTTACTATATAGATTTAAAAAAAGCAAGCATTATTTTTACTTTTAAATCATCATTGCAAATAGACCTATTAAAAAGCCCAGCATATTGCCAATTGCAGTCATTCTACCATGATAAAGACTGTTTGATTCTGGGATTAATTCTCCGAGATACAATATATAGCATTGCACCTGCAGCAAAACTTAAGCAAATAGCAATTATTTGCTCCGAAATTGAACCAACAATCGCTCCAAAAAAAGCACCTATACCTGTTGTTATTCCTGATAAAACAACATAAAAAATGACTTTAAATGGATTCATTCCTCCATTTTTCATAGGAACTGCCATTGATATACCTTCTGGTATATCATGTAAACATATTGCTATTGCAAGACTTAAACCTAGTTTTATTGATGCTTCAAATCCCGAACCTATTGCCAATCCTTCTGGGAAATTATGAATTGCAAGACCAATTGACACAATAATCCCTGTCTTTAATAATTTATTTTGATTATTTTTTACTTTAATTTTTCCGCTAAATTTCTTATCTACAATTAAGTCACAAAAAATCATTGCAACTATTCCTAAAATAGTTCCTAGAATTACCCTTATAATATTACTTATTTCTAATGCTTCTGGAATTAAATCAAAACATATTATAGCCATCATAAGACCTGATGCTAATGATAGTATAAAGCTTAAAAATTTATTTGATTTTTTCTTAATAGTAACACCTAATATTCCTCCTATTGTCGTTCCAAATGTTCCAAAAAATAAACCTAAAAGGGTGGTTTTAAATATATCCATAAAATAAAGACTCCTTACAATATCTTATATTTTAATTTATTGTAAAAAGTCTTATTTTATTCTTCTATTTTATTCCTCTTCACCTTTTAATTTTTCTGCTCTATCTGCTGCAATTAAATTGTCTATCATTTCATCTAAATCCCCATTTAGGAAGTTTTCCATTTGATATATACTCATTCCTATTCTATGATCTGTAATCCTTCCTTGTGGGTAATTATATGTTCTTATTTTTTCACTTCTATCTCCTGAACCTACTTGGCTTTTTCTAGCATTTGAGATTTCACTATCTTGTTTTTGTTTTTCTATTTCATAAAGCTTTGTTCTTAGCATTCTCATAGCATTTTCTCTATTTTGGAATTGAGATCTTTCTGTTTGACATTCTACAACAATCCCTGTTGGCTCATGGATTAATCTTACAGCTGATGAAGTTTTGTTAATATGCTGTCCTCCTGCTCCTGAAGATCTAAATACTTCCATTTTTATATCTGCTGGATTTAGCTCTATTTCCACATCTTCTACTACAGGAAGTACCGCAACTGTTGCTGTTGATGTGTGAATTCTTCCACTACTTTCTGTATCTGGAACTCTTTGAACTCTATGAACTCCACTTTCAAATTTTAATCTGCTATATACTCCTTTTCCTGTAACCATAAAAGAAATTTCTTTAAAACCTCCAAGTCCTGTTTCATTTTCGTTTAAAACTTCTACTTTCCAATGTTTTTTCTCTGCATACATTGAGTACATTCTAAATAATGTTCCTGCAAATAGTGCTGCTTCTTCTCCTCCTGCTCCTGCTCTTATTTCGCAAATAATGTTTTTGTCATCATCTGGATCTTTTGGAATTAATAAAAATTTTAATTCTTCTTCTAATCCTGGCATTTTTTCTTTTGATGAATAATATTCTTCTTCAGCAAGTTCTTTCATATCTGGATCTTGCATTAATTCTTCTGCTTCTTCCATAGATTTTTTTACTTTTTTATATTCTCTAAATTTTAATACTATATCTTCTATGCTTGCATGTTCTTTCATCAATTTTTGCCATTCTTCATGGTTTGAAATAACTTCTGGGTCGGAAATTAATTTTGTTAATTCTTCATATCTTTTTTCTACTGCTTCTAATTTTTCAAACATAAAATTACTCCTTTTTATTTAAGCTTTTGTCATTATACTATATTTTCTAAAATTTTACAATAGCTTGAAATTAGAAAAAGCAAAGGAAAAGTGAAGACTTTTTACTTTTCTTCACTTTTAATATATTTTTTAATTTATAATTTTATAAAATTAAATTCTACATTTTCTTTTTCTAATATTTCTTTTTCTCTATTTGTACATGTAAAAATTAAAATTTGATGATTATTTTTTTTATTATTTAAAAATAATAAAATATTTTTTAATCTTTCACTATCAAAATATGCAAATGCTTCATCTAAAATTATTGGCATATTTTCTTTAGAAATTTCTTCTAACATAGAAAGTCTTAAAGATAAATATAATTGATCTATTGTTCCTATACTTAATTTTGATGCAGGCACATAATTTCCATTTTCAAGTTCTACAATTAACCCTTCTTCATCATTAGTTTTTACATTGTTATATTTTCCAGAAGTTATATTAGAAATATTTTTTGATAATGCTTCTTTTAACCTAGGGGTTACGCCATTTTTCATTTCATTATATGCTTTTTCTAAAACTGTTTTTGCTAAATTAAAACTTAAATTTATTTTTTCTAAGGTTAACATTTTATTTTTATTGTCAACCAATTCTTCTTCTATTTTTGCTAAATTATCTAATTTTGGTTCAATATTTTTTTCGTCTAATTCTAATTTATGAAGTTCAATATTTTTATTATTTATATTTTTTTGCATATTTTCTATTTCTAAATTTATATTTTCTAAATTAATTAAATTATTTAATTTATTTTTTTCTATTTTTCTTAAATATTTATTTTTTATTTTTTCTTTTTCTAAATTTATTTTTAAATTTAAATTATTTTTTAAATTATTTATTTTATTTTCTATTTCTAAATTATTTTTTTCTATTATTTTTATTTCTTGATTTAAATTATTTAATTTATTTTTTTCTATTTTTTCATCTTCTTCTATTTTTTTATTTAATTTATTTTTTAAATAAATACCAAAAATTAAAACCGTTGGTACTGTAAGAAGAAAAATATAATTAAATATTTTATTTTTTATAAAAATAAATTGTAAAATATTAATTAAAATTATTAAAATAAAAAATAAAATTATTTTTTTATTTAATTTTTTTATTTTATTTTTTTCTTTTTTTATTTTTTCTGAATTTTTATTTTCAAAAATATTTTTATTATTATTTTTTATTATTTTTATTTTTTCATTATTTTCTTTTTTTATATTTTCTTGAATATTTATTTTTTCTTTTTCTATTTTTTCTTTTTCATTTATTAATTTAATTTCTAATAATAAATTATTTTCAATATTTAAATTATCTATTTCATTTTTTAATTTATTTTTATTTTCTTGCATTTCATATTTTAAGTCTTCATATTTTTCTAATTCTGCTTTTTCTTGTTCTAAATTTTGCAAATTTCTTTGAACTACATTAATTGGCTTTTCCCTAGACTTTGAAGTCCCTACTTCATCTAATTGTCTTTTATTTATTCTATCTAATCCTTTTTTATATGATACATTATCTTCTCCTGTACCTACTAAATTTGCAATTTTTTGTATTAACATATTTTGTTCTTTGTTTTCTAATTTTACTTGTGTTTGATTAACTAAAATTGTAGATAAAAATAAATCTTCATCTACTTTTGTTTGTTCATAGAAAAATTCATTTCCTTTTGTTTTATCTATATTAAATTCTTTTGATATATCTTCCATATCTTCATTAAATATTTTAGGATTTTTCTTATTAAAATCTCTATAAATTTCATATTTTTTATTATTATTTAATTCATATTCTAATTTTCCCGAAAATTCTTCTCCTGTCCAAGGAAGAAATTTTTCAAAATCTGAAAATTCTTTTCCTTTTTTATTTTTAGAAATGCCATAAAACATATTTGTTATGAAATTTAAAAGTGTTGATTTTCCAGCTTCGTTTTTTCCATAAATTATATTTATACCTTCTTTTAAATCAATTTCTTTTTCTTTTAATTTTCCATAAGAATTTATTTTTAATTTATTTATTTTCAAAATATCACCTCTATTCTAATGAATTTAATCCTATTTCTATTGCTTTTTCTATTATTTCTTTTTCTTCTTCTGTATTATTTTCATTTTTTAATTTCTCTATCATTTCTTTTACAAATAAACCTCTTAAAGTTGTTTCATTTGCTAATTTTTCTAAATTATATGCTAATTTTGTTTCATCTTTTAATTTTATAATTCTATCATTTTTAATATATTTTAAAATATCATATTTATCTATTTCAAAATTCCTTCCGCCTTTTATCACAATTTCTACATATTCATTTTCTTTTACTTCTATTTCATTTATTTTTTCAATTAATTCTTCTTTTGAATATATGTTATCCACATTTAATTCTATTTTTGTGAATTGTTCATCATCTAATGGAACAAATTTTAGGTTTAAATTTTTCTCATTATCAAAGTTTCCTACTATCATTCCATGTTCTCCTAATTCGTCAAATCCTAAAGATATAGTAGAGCCTGGATATACTATTTTTTGATTTTCATATGAGTTATAGTCTTTTTTATGGATATGACCAAGAGCTACATAGTCAAATCCTTTTTCTTCTAATAATTTTTTAGAAATTGGATTATATGGCTTATCATCTTTTTTTGCTCCATCTAGGTTACCATGGATTACTAAAATATTTGGCTTTTCATTTTTTGTTACTTCTGTATTTTCCAAATTGCAAGAATCACAATAAAAGTCATCAAAACTAAACCCATAAATATTACAATCTTCATTTTCTATTTTTTCAATTTTTGTATCAAATATTGTTACATTTTCACTCCAGTTAAATTTGTTATAGTATGAATTTTTTACTTTTGGATCATGATTTCCTGCTGAAATATATATTTTTGTTTGTGGGATTTCTAAAAACAATTTATTTATATATTCAATTGTTGATTGTTTTACATATTGGTGTTCATATAAATCTCCTGAAATAAATAAATATTCTATATTATTTTCTTTTATATATTCTATTATTTTTTTGAATACTTTTCTTTGTTCTAATCTTCTTAAATCTCCCATTATACTTTTGTCTGAAAGGTTTACAAATGGGCTATCTAAGTGCATATCTGCAATGTGAACGAATTTCATTTTATTCCTCCATTTCTTTAATTTTATTTCTATATTATATATTTATAGCACAACGAACATTTTTTTGCAATAGTTTTAATCACAAAAAAGTTAGAAAATATTTTAATTATACTTTCTAACTTTTATTTTTTGTTTAAATTAATTTAATTTCATTTGAGACAAAATTGCTCCGTCCCCAAAAGTCTCATTCGACAAATTTAGACAAAAATGAGAGATTTGAGAACTGTCCCCTTTTTTCTCATTCGTCGATTGAGCCAAATAGTTCATCAAATTTTGCTTCTAGCTCTTTTTGTAAGTCGTAATCGTCTTCTGATTCTGTTTCTATTTGAGGAAGAATTCCTATGTCTTCTAGTGTTTCTTCTTTTTCTTCGTCTTTATTTTCTTTTTTATCTATTTTTTCTTCGTTATCAATATCCTTTTTTAAATCATTATCGATATCATCATCAAATGCTTCTAAGTCTATTGTTTTTAGATTAACATTATTAGCATTATTACCACTATTACTATCATTGTTATTAAGAATTTCTTTTGTTTCTTGTTGTTCTTGTTCTGGTTCTGGCTCTATGTCATCAAATAAGTCGTCTAATGATTCTACTTTTAAGTCTTTTACTTTTTCACTACTATCTTCTTCTACATAAGGGTTATATGGGTTATATCTTCTCCAAGGGCCTCTATCCATTTTTTCTATGTCATTATGGCTTATTGCAACTGCTGCTAATCTTTTTGCCATTGGATGTTTAAAGTAGTAGAATTTTTTTGCTTTTACTGGTTTTATTCCTTTTTCATAGATTATACAGTCATCATTATCCATTCTTCTCAATTCGTCTGGTGTCATTAATGCTCTTGCCATTACTTGGTCTGATACTGATTTTCCTGTTTTCCAGTTTTGTCTATCTCTATTTATTGATATACTATCTCTTCCTATTGTTTTTTCTCCTAATGCTTTAGAGAAATATTCTACTGTTTTAAATGAGTTACTTCCTAAAAATACATGTGTATCACAGTTACCCATTATTGTTTCGTATGATTTTTCGTATATTGCTTCTAATTGGTCTAAGTTTTGAAGTATTACACTAAATGATATTCTTCTACTTCTTGATGTTGATATTTTTTGGTCAAAGTCTGGTATTTGTCCAATATTTGCAAACTCGTCTAATATGAAAAATGTTGGTACTTTAAGTGCTCCACCTGTTGCATCTGCTAAATCGTATAGGTGGTCTATCATTTGTGAGAAAAATATTGTTAGTATAAAGTTATATGCTGTATGTGTGTCTGGTGATATTACATATAAGGCTGTTTTTTGGTTTCCTATATCTTCAAAGTCTATTGTGTCTGTTGATGTTAATTCTGCTATTTCTTTTGAATCAAATTTACCAAGTTTTGATTGCAATGTACTTAAAATTGATGCATAAGTCTTGTCTGATGCTATTTCTATTGATTTATAGTTCATCCTTGCTGGATGGTCATATGGAAGCACACTCATTAAGTCTGTAAGTAAATTACTTCCACCTTTATTGTTTGCAGCTCTTACTAATTCTGCACAACTTGCTAAGTTTTGTTCTTCTTCTGGTCTTGTTGCTATTAAATAATATATTAATGCTTTTAATAGCATCTCTGCAGAGTCATCCCAAAATGGGTCTGAACCTCCACCTTCTCCTTTTTGTCCTTTTACTATTGTATTTGCAATTATATCTACATCTCTTTCAGATGATATATGCATAAGTGGGTTATATCCATCACTTTTTTCTGGTCTTACTAGGTTTAATACTTTTATTTTATATCCTTGTGATTTTAAATATCCTGCTGTTTTATCATATATTTCACCTTTAGGGTCAGTAAAGACATATGACCCTAAACATTGATATGCATTTGGTATTGAATATGAAGCAGATTTACCAGAACCTGAACCGTCCAACTACCAACACATTTATGTTTCCTCTTTTATCTAGTGGCAAATAGTTATCTTCTGCAAGTATTATTCCTTTATTTTTACTAAGGATTGTATATTGTTCTCCTCTTTGACTCCAATCACTTGAGCCATGTTCTATGTCTGTAAATTCATTTTTTGGTGCTGATTTTGTAAAACCAATAAAGAAACATACCGCATAAAATATTGTTAAAACTAACAATACTGTAAAGTATGTTCCTATTGCTCCTTCTGAAATAATATTTCCTAGTGTTCCAAATGGATTTGTAATTGATTCTATAAATGTTTCTAAAAATACTTGTATCCCTTGGTTTGCACCTACATTTTCTGCTTTAAAAAAGCTATATGCTATAGGTGTAGCTAGTGCTATAGCAATTATTAGCCAAATTATAGCAAATATTATAAAATTTTTCCTATTTTTTTTAATTGCACCTTCTATTTTATAGTTCATCAATTTCACCTACTCTTTTGTAATTTAGATTTCTTCTCTTGATTTTCCTTTTTTGCTTCTTACTTTTCCTCCTGGATATGCTTTTATAGTTGCACCTTGTTCTAAGGCTATGCTAATTGGAACATCAATTTTTATATCATTTGTATTAGTTATTTTTTTGTTTTCTTCTTCTATTTCCTTTTCTGGAATATTTTCAAAAGAAATTGCTGTTATTACAGGTCTTTCATCTTTTCCAGCAGGTTCAAATTTGATTTTTTCATTATCCTCATTAAGATTTGGCATTTGACATTTCCTCCTAATTATCATCTCTTACTTCGAATGCGAAATAAGACTTATATGGTTTTATTTTACACTTACCTTTTACGGTGTCAGTTTTTTCGTCATAATAAAGCACAGGCTTTAATTCTTCTGTTGTTTCTGGATCTATTATTGTTATCGGTCTTTTTAAATTTGGTGTATAGTTAAAATCCTTGTATTCTGTTTCTTCTTCTGAATATATTGTATTAAATTTAAAAGAACTAGGTTTTTTTGTTATTTTTACTTCATCTCCTTGCAAAATTCCAGTATTAATAACAACCCTATCTTTTCCAAATGATAATATTGCAAGCTGATTACCATTTTTTCCAGGATTTTCGACATAAAAAGTTTTTCTATTGTAGTCTCCTACTAATTCTTCTGTATGGTCTAATCTTTCTACTGTATATTTAGGATACTGCTTTAGAAATTCTTTTTTCGTTTTATTTATTTGATATATTACTGTTTTTATTCCTTTTGGATCAGCAATACTAAAATGTTTTCCTTCTAATTGATCCATATTTCACACCTCTTCTCTATGTTTTTCCATAGTTTATCTTATGTTAAATCTACTCTTAAATTATAGCTAAAAATAGGCGGTTTGTCAATATTCCGCCTATTTTTTATCATTTCTTGGATTAAATTTTGAAACTTCCTCTAATTTTTGATATAACTTCTTTTCTGCTTCTTTCAAATTTTTTGGTACGACTATTTTTATTTCTGCAATTAAATCTCCTCTTGCAGTTTTATTTATTTTATATCCTTTGTTTGGAATTCTTATAATTTCTCCACTACTAATACCTTGTGGAATATATACTTTTATTTCTTCATCTAAACCTTCTATTGAAACTCTAGTACCTAGAGCCGCTTCCCAAGGTGTTATTAATAAATCTGTATATATATCTGCACCTTTTAGTTTAAATTTTCTATCATTATCTATCTTTATTTCTATTAATAGATCACCATTTTTTCCGCCATTTTTCCCAGGTTTTCCTTGACCTATTAATCTTATTTTTTCTCCATCTAAAATTCCTTCTGGTATTGTTATTGAAAGTACTTTAATCTTTCCTTCTGAATTTTTAAATGATATTCTTTTTTCTAGCCCAAAATATGCTTCTAAAAGTCCAATATGTATACTTGTTTCGACATTTTCTCCTTTTACTGGATTTTTCTTTTTTGTTTCTTTTTCTTCTTTTTCTAAGTTTCCTAAAAACATATTTATAATTGCACCTTTATCATTTTTTCTAGTAAATGCTTTTTCACCTTTTCCAAATTTAGAATTCCATATTCTATCATATTTCCTTTTTGAAGATGGCACAGATAGTGTTCTATATGCTTCATTTATATCTTTTATTTTTTCTTCTGCTAAATTATCTCCAACATTTAAGTCTGGGTGATATTTTTTAGCAGCTTGTCTATATGCTGTTTTTATTTCTTCTATTGAAACTCTACTTGTTTCTAAACCTAATATTTTGTAATAATTCTTGACAATCATTTGACATCCTCCCTAAAAATCAGGTACTGTCATTATATCATAAATATAAAAAAAATCCATAGTTTTTATGGATTTTCCTTAAAATTTGGTTTCACAATTGCTTTATTTATATTCTAAAGCCAAATTTATTAACTTATCTAATAACTCTTCTTCTCTTATTCCCGCTTCGCAAAAAAGCTTTGGATACATACTAATACTTGTAAACCCTGGGAATGTATTTATTTCATTTATATATACATCTTCTGTTTTATCTTCTATAAAGAAATCTACTCTTGATAAACCTTTTCCATCTATTGCTTTAAATGCTTTTATTGCATCTTTTCTTATTTCTTCTTCTTTTTCTTTTGAAATATTTGCTGGAATTTCTACTTTTGATTCTTCATTTTTATATTTAGCATCATAGCTATAAAATTCATCTGCTGCTTTTATTTCTCCTACTCTTGATGCTATAACATCTTCGTTTCCTAGTACTGCACATTCTACTTCTCTTCCACAAATTCCTTGTTCTATTATTATTTTATTATCAAATTTTCCTGCATATTTAATTGCATTTATTAATTCTTCTTTATTTTTTACTTTTGTTATTCCAACACTTGAACCAGAGTTTGATGGTTTTATAAACATTGGATATTTAAGCCATTTTTCACATTTTGTAGAAATTTCTTCTAAGCTTAATTTTTGTTCATTGAATTCTTTGTCTATGTAAATAAATTCATCTTTACTTTTTCTTACATATACTGAAGGAGCTTGTTTTAGCCCTGCTTTTTCAAAAATTATTTTAGTATATACTTTATCCATTCCAATACTTGAAGCTAATACTTTACAACCTACATATGGTATTTTTAAAATTTCTAATAATCCTTGAACTGTTCCATCTTCTCCATATAACCCATGAAGTACAGGAATTACTACATCTAATTTTTTTAGGTAACTTGTTATATCTTCTATTTTACTTTCAAAAACAAGTTTATCTCCTAATTTTACATCTTTTGTTTTTCTATATCTATACCAAGTGCTTCCATTTTCCATAAATAAAGGATATATATCATATTTTCTTTTGTTTAAATTATCTAAGATGGAATTAGCTGAAAGTATTGAAATCTCTTTTTCTGTTGACATTCCACCAAATATAACTCCTACTTTTAGTTTTGACATTTTCTCACCTCTTAATTTTACTTTTATTTTAATTCTTCTTTTGCTTTTTCTGCTATCTCATAAAATTTTGTTAGATTTGATGCTTTAAAAAGAATAACATCTCCTTTTTTTGCAATTTTATTTAGCAATGTTAAAATATCTTCTTTGTTTTCAAGAAAATATAGATTGTTTTCGTTAAAGCCTTTTGATTTTGCACCTTCTATTATATATTTTGAAAACTTGCCACTACAAATTAAGATATCTATTTTATCATTATATGCTTCTATACCTACTTTTTCATGTAATTCTTTTGAAAAATCTCCTAATTCATACATATCTCCTAAAACTGCAATTTTTCTATTTTCTTTAAAACTACCTAAGTTTTTTAGTGTTGCTTGAACCGCTTCAAAACTTGCATTATATGCACCGTTTATAATTTTAATTCCGCTTTCTAGTTCTGTTATATCCATCCTATTTTTTGTAAGTTTAAAATCTTCTATTCCGTTTGCAATTTTTTCATCTTCTATTTCTAAAGCTTTTGCAACTGCTATTGCACTTAAAGAATTTAATATAAAATGTTCTCCACCTACTGGTACATTAAAATTAATTGTTTTTCCATCTATATTGCAATTAAACTTACTTTCTTCTTCTTTTAGTATTAAATCTTTTGCATTATATGTACTTTTATTATTTATTCCATAAGTTATAATATTATACTTTTCTTTATTTTCTTCATACCATTTGTGTAATAAATCATCATCATTATTTATTACCACAATTGGATTTTCTGCTCCATCTAATATTTCTAATTTTGCCTTTAAAATATTTTCTCTAGAGCCTAGGTTCCCTATATGTGATGTCCCTATATTGGTAATTACACAAATATTAGGTTTTGCAATTTTAGATAATAAATGAATTTCATTAAAGTGGTTCATTCCCATTTCTAAAACCATTACTTCTTCATCTTTTAGTCTTAAAATTGTAAGTGGCATTCCTATATTATTATTATTATTTCCTATTGTTTTTAATGTTTTATATTTTTTTGAAACCACATTTGCAATTATATCTTTTGTACTTGTTTTTCCTACGCTTCCTGTTATTGCAACTACTGGTATTTTATTTAAATCTCTTTTTAGGCTTGCTATTTGATATAAAGCATCTAACGAATTTTCTACTTTTATTATATTTTTATTTTCCCATTTTGTTAAATTTTCTTTAGAAAAATCCACATTTTCTACAATTACTGTGGAAGCTCCATTTTCTAATGCTTTTTCCCCAAATAGGTTTCCATCAAATTTTTCTCCTTTTATTCCTATATAACAATCATCTTTTTTTATTGTTCTTGTATCTTTTGAATAATCTATACATTCATATTCTTCATTTCCAACTATAAGTTCTCCTTTTGTTACTTTTAAAATATCTTTTATCTTTAAATTTTTCATTTTCTTTTCCTTCCTTTAAGGTTTTTTATTTTGTTAAATTATATGCCTTTTTAATATATTTTGCAACTTGTAAATTTGTAATATCAAAAAAATATTATAAAATTATTAAAGTAAAATAATGAAAGGAATGAATTTTTTATAAAAATATCTACTTTAACAATGAAAAAATCATCAAAAATAGAACAAGTCTCAAAAGAAGAAAATTAATTTTTTAAAAGCTTGGAAAACTAACTTCCAAGCTTTTTTTGTTTGCTATTTATTTTCTACACTTCTGTTTGCAATTTCTATTGCTTTTTTTACTATATTTCCGCAGTCCTTTGATGATACATTTTTCCAACTACCACCATCTTTTTTTACTTGTTCATATACTCCTAATTCTTTTGCTATTTCTTCTCTTAGATTTTCTGACATTAGTCCTTTGTTCATTTGTTCTTCCTCCCTTTTGAAATTTTTAATTTAAAATTTCGAAATTTCGGATTATAAAACTTTTATTTCAAGTTTTATACTTTTATTATTTGCATTTTTTCTTTTTTTATTTTGACAATTTTTTGTTTTTTTATATTTTTTTTGACAAAATTCTATGGTATAATAAAAAAGATAAATACTAAAAGGAGTTTTTTTATGAGCGTAAAAGATTTAGATTTAAAAGATAAGAATACTTCTCCTTTAGAAGGGAATATTAAAGAAGAGAAAAAACAAGAAGAAAAAGATACAAAAATTAAAAATGAAGTTTTAAATAATGTACCAGATGAAAATGAAACTAAGTCTAAAGAAGAACCAAAATTTAAACCTCTTCCAGAAAAGGAAGAAAAGTCAAAAAAAGAAAGAAAAGGACTTAAAATATTTGGAATTTTAGTTTTAATTTTAATTTTGATTTTAGTTATATCTTTTTCCGTTCTTACTGCATATAACTTACTAAGGCAAAACATAATAGCAGGTGTTTCTATTAAAGGAATTGATGTATCAAATACCAGTCCTTCTGATGCAAGGTATAAATTAGACAATTATATTTCTTCTACTTTGCCTACTGAATTAAAGTTAAAACACGGTGATTTTGAAACAACTCTTTCTTTAGAACAATTGGAAGTTTCTTTTGATACAAAAGGAATTACAAATGAAGCTTACAGAATAGGAAAAGAAGGTAATATATTTTTAGATAATTTTAATGTAATTTATACATTATTTAAAAATGTAAATTTAGAGCCAACTTTAAATATAAATGAAGAACAACTTTCAAAAAGTTTAGATGAAATTTCAGCTCAATTACCTGATAAAGTCGTAGAAAGTAGTTATTACCAAGAAGGAAATAATTTAATTATAACAACAGGAAAAGAAGGAAATGTTGTAGATAAAGAAAAAACTATAGAGCAAATAAAAACAGCACTTTCTGATTTTTCTATAATAAATAACCCAATAGAAATTACAGTAAAAACTCAAAAACCTGAACCTATTAATATAGAAAAAATTCACGAAGAAATTTATAAAGAACCTGTTGATGCATATTATACACAAAACCCATTTACAATATATCCATCAGAAAATGGTTTAGACTTTAATGTTTCTATAGATGAAGCAAAAAATATAATAGGAGATGGAACAAACACTGAATATACAATTCCTCTTAAAGTTCTTTATCCTAATGTTACAACTAATATGATAGGAACAGAAGCTTTCCCAGATTTACTATCTAGCTATTCTACAAAATATGCAGCAAGTAACAAAGATAGAACAACAAATTTAAGGTTAGCAGCAAATAAAATCAATGGAACTGTTCTTATGCCAGGAGAAACATTTTCATATAACAAAGTAGTAGGTGCAAGAACAATAGCAGCAGGATACAAAGAAGCTCCAATATATGTTAGTGGTAAAGTTGTTGATGGTTTAGGTGGAGGAATTTGTCAAATTACTTCTACATTATATAATGCTGTTGTTTATGCAAATTTAGAAGTAACCCAAAGAAGTAATCATCAATTTGTTCCTTCTTATGTAACAGCAAGTAGAGATGCAACAGTTGTTTATGGAGCAATTGATTTTCAATTTAAAAATAATAGAAATTATCCTATAAAACTAGTTTGCTCTGTTTCAGGCGGAATTGCAAACTTCCAAATTTTTGGATTAAAACAAGATGATGATTATGAAGTACAAATTTTATCTTATGAAACAGGAAGAACTTCAACTTCTATTTATTCTGAAGCATATAAAATTTTAAAAAGAGATGGTAAAGAAGTTTCAAGACAGCTTATGTCAAAAGATACATATAAAAGACACTAAGAGCTTTAAGCCCCAGTACAAAATGTACTGGGGTTATTTACATTGCCAAAGTTCCATTTGGTGTATCAGTTATTATTAAAATATCTTCTTCTCTTCCGTTTTCTGCATTTATATATACTAAAAATTCTCTGTTTTCTACCTTTCCTTTAAATTCATAGCAAAGTATTTCTGTTTGCCATTCTGTTGGTATCATAGCCATTCCTTCACTTTTAATTTCTAAATTTTTATTTATTTTTTCTCTTGCTTCATCTTTTGTTATTTTTATATTACTCAAATCTCTTGTAGTATGATTGTTTAAATATCCTGTAGTTTCTATCCCTAAAACCTCGCCATTATCTAGTGCAACTTTTACTTTTATTAAATCTGCATACATCACTACATCATCTTGCACATATGCATAATTTATTGTCACTATTCCTTCTTGTTTTAGAAAGTAAGTTTCTTTCATATTTGTAAAACCCTTTTGTTCTAGAAACTGTTTTCCTTTTTCATTTGCTTCTTCTTGCGAAATTGCTTCTACTGTTACATCTCTATTTGAATTCATAGATATTATATGTCCACCTTTTTTAGAAATAGATATATTTATTGTTTCAGAATTATTGTTTTTAACAGAAAAATCATAAGATGGAATTGTTGCATTTTCTATATATCCTAAGCTTTCTATTTCTTGTATATTATCTTTTCCGATAAATTCTTCTACTATTTCTTTTGCTTTTTCTTCTTCAACATCTTCTCCTGTTAAGCCTTTTTTCTCTATTCCTATTAAGTGTTCAGAATATGCACCATCATAGATTAGCCCTGAATATTCATGAAAGTTTTCTTCTAAGTTACTAAAACTTTCTTTTGAAATATTGTCTACTTGTTTTGCAAATGCAACTGTACCTTTTTTAGTTAGTTCTCCCCAACTAAATCTTCCCTCATTTAAGTCTGCAGATAATTGGTTTAATGTGTTTTCTAGCTCTACACTATATCCATGCAATTCTTTTAAATTATTTAAGTCTTCTTCTGATAGACTTTCGTTATATATATTTTTTCTAGATAGTGAGTAACTATACTCACTTACTTGATTCAAAAATTTCTCTGTATTTTCTAATTCGTTACTTTCTATTGGAAGCATACTTAAATAGCTTTGAGCAAGGTTTGCTTCTCTCCATACATTTGTTAAAGTTTCTGCACCATGCTCTGGGCTCATTGAAATCAAAGACTTTGCCAAATATACTTCTACATTTTGAACATAATCTACAACTTCAAAAAAAGCCTGGTTATAGCTATTTTCTGATGCTTGTCTATATTCTTTTTGTTTAGAATACAGGATAAAAACTAAAACTCCCACAATAATTAATAAAACACATATTACACTTAACATATGTCCTTTTTTTAATCTGTTTTTCCAATCTACCAATATATTCATAATTTTCCTCTTTCTTTTTTTATATATTTTTCCTAAAATGATATAAAAATATTCCATTTTTTGAATTTTTTTTATTTCTATGCTAAAATAGTGCTATAAGATTTTAAGGAGAGAAACTATGAAAATTTTAATTTTTTATGCTTCATATGGTGGTGGACATTTAAATGCAGCAAAGTCAATATATGAAGAACTTTCTAAGAAAGAAAAAGAACTTGATATTGAATTAATAGATTGTATGAAATATGTAAATAAAACTATTGAAAAGGTAACTACTGCAGCATATAGAGAAATGGCAAAAAAAATGCCTTGGGCTTGGGGAAGGATTTATTCTGATTCGCAAAAAGGTCCTTTAGCCCATATTTCTTCTAGGTCTAATAAAATAATGGCAATAAAACTTTTAAAATTACTAAGAGAAAAAAATCCTGATTTAATCATTTCAACACATCCTTTTGGTAGCCAAATGTGCAGCTATTTAAAAAGAAAAGGAAAAATTACAGCTAAAATTGCAACTATTATGACAGATTTTGCACCACATGACCAATGGCTAGTTGAAAATGAAAATACAAATTATTTTTTTGTGGCACATGATAAAATGAAAGAATATCTAATTTCTAAAAACATTCCAGAAGAAAAAATATTTGTAACAGGAATTCCTATATCTAATAGATTTTTTGAAAAATATGATAGACATGAAATTTTTAAAAAACTAGATTTAGATGATACTAAAAAAACTGTCCTTTTCTTTGGTGGCGGAGAATTTGGACTTGGTAAAACAAAAACAATCGAAATTTTTGAAAGTTTTATGAAATTAAATAATCCTATACAAGTTGTTGCAATTTCAGGTAAAAATGAAAAAATGAAATTAGGGTTTGAAGAAATTATGAATAAATATGAAAAACAAAAAACAACTAGAATTTTAGGCTTTACAAACCATGTTCCTGAACTTATGAGTATTTCTAGTTTAGTTGTAACAAAACCTGGTGGGCTTACTACTTCTGAAAGTTTAGCATCTCACCTTCCTATGCTTATTATAAACCCAATTCCTGGTCAGGAAGAAGAAAATGCAAAATTTTTAGAAGAACAAGAAATTGGAATTTGGATTAAAAAGACTGATAATTCTGATATTATTGTAGAAGATTTAATTTCTAATAATGAAAAACTATTAAAAATGAAAGAAAATACTTTTAAACTTGCAAAACCTAATTCGACTAAAGATATTTGTAATATATTAATAAATTGATAAAAGCAGGCAATTTAGCCTGCTTTTATCTGCAACAAAAGCTCTTTGTTTACTACAAAAAATTCTAATTTCGAAACACCTTTTCTTAAATATGCCGGAATAATATATCTTCTTTTTTCATCTGCAGATGCAAATCCTATTACTTCACAGTCTTTTATATTATTAATATCTCTTATTAAAAAAACTTTATCTGCCTTGTAATAATATTTGCATATTGCAACTTCTTTAGAACTTTCTAGTCCAACATAAGTTAAAATTGAAAAAGGTATTGTAATCCGTCCGCTAGAATCAAATATAAGCTCATTGTTCCATGTACTGCCTGACATAATTTAGTCCCCCTTGTTGCTATAGGTTATATTATATCATATTTACATAATTTTTTCAATTTTATATTTCTCTTCTACCTTCTAATGCTTTTGTTAGAGTAATTTCGTCTGTATATTCTAAATCTCCTCCGACTGGAATACCATGTGCAATTCTTGTAACTTTTATTCCTAATGGTTTTATTAATTTAGATAAATACATTGCAGTAGCTTCTCCTTCTACTCTTGGGTTTGTTGCAAGGATTACTTCTTTTACAGTCCCATCCATAAGCCTTGATAATAATTCTTTTATTTTTATATCATCTGGACCTATCCCATTCATAGGTGAAATAGAGCCATGTAGCACATGATATACTCCTTTAAATTCGTGTGTTTTTTCCATAGCTATTATATCTCTTACATCTTCTACAACACAAATAACTGACTTATCTCTTTTTTGATTAGCACATATTGAGCATGGGTCTGTATCTGATATATTGTAACAAGTGCTACAATATTTTAGGTTCTTTTTTGCATTAAGAATAGAATTTACAAATTCGTTTGTTTCTTCTTGTGAACTATTTAATATATAAAAAGCTAGTCTTGCTGCAGTTTTATGACCAATACTTGGTAATTTTTCAAAACTTTCTATTAACTTTTCAATCGATGGTGAATATAGTGACATAGTTCCTCCTACAATCCTAAGCCTGGTATATTAAATTTTCCAAGTTCTCTTGCTTGTTCTGCATCTACTTTTCTTAATGCTTCATTTGCTGCTGTTAAAATTAAATCTTCTAACATTTCAACATCTTCTGGATCTACTACTTCTTTTTTTATTTTTATTTCTTTAATTAGTTTTTCTCCTGTAACTTTTACATTAACTGCTCCTCCACCTGATGTTCCTTCAAATTCTTTTATTGCTAATTCTTCTTGTGATTTTTGCATGTCTGCCTGCATTTTTTTGGCTTCTTTCATAAGGTTATTAATATTCATTCCTCCAAAGCCACCCATTCCTGGAAATCCTCCTCTTTTTGCCATTTTTATTCCTCCTTTATTTTATTCTATAATATTAAACGATATATCTGACCCATTTGTCAAATTTTTTAAATCTTCTTCTCTTGTTAATTCATGTTTTTTTTCTGGCGTAATATATTTTATTTGCATTTCTTTGCCACAAGCCATTGAAACTAAAGTTGTTATTTCCCTTATATTTTCTTGTTTTTCTAATATTGTTTTTCCAAATGGTGTTAATTGTTTTGGAAATTCTATTCCTATTGTCATATCATTTAGCTCTACTGCTTTTGTATTAATTAGGTTTGTGTATAAAACTATTTTACCATTTTGTTTTAAATCATTTACAATTTCTGGCCAAAATGCCTCTGCTTTATTTGGATATTTTTTATTTATAGTTTTAGAAACATTAGAAGTCTTATTAGTAGGTGTTCTATTTATTGTGTTTGTACTACTTACTGGTTTTGCTTCTGATATTTTTTGTTCTTTATATATATTGCTATTATTAGAAACAACGGTTCTAGAAGCATTTAGGTTAACACCTGACTTTAAATATTTTTCTATTTTTTCTACTCTTTCTTCTAAGTTTTTCTTTGACTTACTATTTTCGTTACATAAATTTATAAGTCCTGCTTCAAAAACTATATTTTTTTGAGTTGACCATTTTATATCATTTTCTAGTTCTGATAAACTATATATTAAATCTATTAGTCTTTCTTTTTCGACTTTTTTTGATATTTCTTCTATTTTGTCTTTTTCTTCTTCTGAATATAAATTTACTTTTCTAGATGTTTTAAATACTAATATATCTTTTGTATATTTAATCATTTCCCAAAGGAAATTATTTATGTCTTTTCCTTCTTTAATAACCTCATCTATACTATTTAAAACATCTTCAATATTATATTCTATAATTCCATTTATTATTTTATTTACAAATGTAGCTTTTGGAATTCCAACCAAATCTTTTACTTTGTCTACATCTATTTTTTTATCTCCATCTTGCAAACATCTTTCTAGAATTGACAAAGCATCTCTCATTGCACCTTCTGACAATGATGCTATTGTATTTAATGCTTCTTCTTCTATTTCTATATTACTTTTGTCACAAACTATTTTTAACCTTTTTACAATATTTTCTTCTGAAATTCTTTTAAAATCAAATCTTTGGCATCTAGAAAGTATTGTTGCTGGTAATTTTTGAGGTTCTGTTGTTGCTAAAATAAATTTAACATGTTCTGGTGGTTCTTCTAATGTTTTTAATAATGCATTAAAAGCTCCTGTTGATAACATATGTACCTCATCTATTATATATACTCTATATTTTGCTTTTGTAGGTAAAAAATTTACTTCTTCACGAATACTTCTTATATCTTCAACACTATTGTTTGACGCAGCATCCATTTCAACAATATCTGTAAGTGAGCCAGAAATTGCTCCTCTGCAAATTTCACACTCATTACAAGGCTCTCCATCTTTTGGATTTAAACAATTTATTGCTCTTGCTAAAATCTTTGCTGCAGAAGTTTTTCCTGTTCCTCTTCCACCATTAAATAAGTATGCATGTCCTACTCTTCCTGCAATTATTTGATTTTTTAAAGTTCTTGTTATATGGTCTTGACCAACTATTTCTGAAAATTCAAGTGGTCTAAATTTTCTATAAAGAGCAATATATTCCATTTTTCCACTTCCTTTAATTTTAAAAAATGGCTGACACTTAATTTCTCTATGGAAAGCATCTCACATAAAGATTACTACTTATTGCTGCTTCCTTCCGGACCTGACAAGATTCATAGGTCTTTATTGAAATACTCTCCATACAAAAATTAAGCTCACACCATTTGTATTATAATCTAAATTCTGTATTTTATCAATACAAAATTTAGATTATTTTAATTTTTTATTCTTTTGAATACTACATCATCAAGTTCTGTAATTTCTATATATGATGTACCTTTTTCTACAACACCTTCTACTGGCATATTTAAAGATACTTCTGCTTGATATTCTTTTCCTGACTGTAATACAATTGTTATTCTAAAGTTTAATTTTGCTTTTAAGTCTTCTTCATTTATATTTGCTTTTTTTAATAATTCATTATGATTTATGACTTCTTCATTTGATGCATATTCTGCTAAATTGTCATTTGCATATCTAAATGCTATTATTCCACCTTGATTTCCTATTTTTTGTCCTTTTAAGTCTGACTCTAAATCGCCTATATATTCTATATTTTGTATTTTTTTATTTTCTTCATTTACAAAAACAGTTGCATCTTCACTATCTGCTGGTTTATATATATTTATTGCTCCTTTTTCTTTTTGCTTTTCTACATTTATATTATCTATTAATATACTTTTTATCACTTCCTGTTTCGAATTATTTTGATTTTTTTCTATATACAAATATATATCATTATTTTGACTAACATCAAATGCCCATTTAAATCCTTCTTTTGGCTTGTCTATTCCTTCTTGTGAACTTATTACTGTGATTTTAGTTAATTTAAAAGGCATATTTCCTTCGCCTTCTACTTGATATCTTAAAACTACAAAACCTGCTATAAATAAAATCATAACAACTATAAATATTAATAAAGATACATGAAACATTTTTGTATGTATAAATCTTTTTATTTTTTCTAACATAATTCCTCCAATTATTTATTTTTTTCTTCTTTTTTTATTTTTCTTAAATCTTTAAAAAAATCTTTTAATATTTTTTCACATTCTTTTTGTAATACATTTCTTTCTATTTCTACTTTATGATTAAATTTATAGTCTGAAAATAAGTCTAAAACAGAACCTGCTGCCCCTGTTTTTTCATCTAATGTTCCTATATATACTTTTTTTATTCTTGAATTAATTATAGCACCTGCACACATAGGGCATGGCTCTAAAGTGACATACATTTCACAATCTGTTAATCTCCAAGCATTTAATTTTTTACTTGCTTTTTTAATTGCAACTATTTCCGCATGCTCAATTGTATCTTTTTTTGTCTCTTTTTGGTTATATCCTCTTGCAATTATTTTGCCATTTCTTACAATTACTGCTCCTACTGGTACTTCTAATTTGTTATATGCCTTTTTTGCTTCTTTTAAGGCTTCTTTCATAAATTTTTCTTGTTCTTGCATTTAAATCCTTTCTTGGTATGCCCAGAGGGACTCGAACCCCCATCGGCTGCTTAGGAGGCAACTGCTCTATCCTGCTGAGCTATGGGCACATATATTTTTCAATTTTCAGAATTATTATAATACACTTTAAAAAGAAAATCAAATTTAAAAGGAGAAGCAATGCTTCTCCAATTTTTATGCAGGAATTACAAGATACTTTGCCTTACTTGTAGAAAATTTACAGTAAGTGCTAACCTTGTTGCTTGCAAAAATTGCAAGCTTTTCTTCTCCACAAGTGTTAAGATAATTAATAAGGTTATTCACCTTAATTTCATCATCTAAGCACTGTGCAAAAGCTTCCCAAGGTTTGCCTCCTACTACTCTTAAGTCAAGTGCTCTTGCGACAGTATCTAATTCGTACTGTGCTTTAGTTACCTCATCTGTGCCTTTGGCTACATGAAGTTTAGATTCCAAAATACTCTCAAGTGGAGTACTTTTAGAGCAACCTTCAACTTCCTTTTCTAGCTCTTGCAGAGTTAATACTGCAATTCCTGTTACATTTTCGATGTTCTTTTCCATGTTGTCTACCTCCTTATGAAAATGTAAATGCACTTTTAGAAGTAATTTAATGCTTCAAAAAAGAAGCATCATGCCTTCTAGACCTAAAAAAGTGCTATATTAATTATACTACTTTTATGTCAAATTGTAAAGTTTGGAAGTTTGGGGGACAGTTCTCTTTTTTCTCAATTTGCAATTTATAGAAAATTATGCTATGATATTGACACTAAAGAATAATTATTATATATATTAATTAATAAAAAAGAATAAGAGCCGAAGTCCTTATTCAACTGTTGTCTTTTAGGAGTTTGAGTTTTATCTCTAGTATTGGGATAAAGCTCAAATTTTCGTTTTACAGATTCGTATTTGAACGAATATTTACTTTTTGAGCAAATATGTACTAAAAAGCACATTTCGTAAAGCGAAAATACCAACACCTATCAACCATCTAAGAATTAAATCTAGCATGGTGTGATATCCTCCTTTCTTCTTTAGTCGCACCAAACAATCAGTGAAAGTTAGGTGCATAAACTAATATTTAAAGTCAATATGAAAAAGCTTCAATTTCGACAAAAAGAGTACATAAAAATTTTACGAGACTATTTACTTTTGAGCCTGTCTAGTTTAAAATATATGTCAGAAGAAGATGATTTTGAAGTTTAGGGGACAGTTCTGTTTTCTTTCAAAACTGTCATTTTTTGTTTTAATCTTTTTTTGTCGTTTTCGATAAAATTCGACAAAAATGAGAGAAAAGAGAACTGTCCCCTTTTTTCTCAAAAAAAGAAGTGAGGTTTTTTATGCAAAGAATATTAAGTCATATGAGAAAAGCTATAGAAGAATATAACATGATAGAGGAAAATGATAAAATTGCAATTTGTTTATCTGGAGGGAAAGATTCTATAACTATGCTTTATGCTTTTAAAGCTCTTCAAAGGTTTTATCCTAAAAAGTTTCAATTAATAGCAATTAGCATAGACCCCGGTTTTGAATTTTTTGATACAGATTTTCTAAAGCAACTTTGCAAAGATGTGGATATTCCTTTATTTATTGAAAAAAGTAATGCAAAAGAAATTGTTTTTGATATTAGAAAGGAAAAAAATCCATGTTCTTTATGTGCTAATTTAAGAAGAGGTGTGATAAATTCTGTAGCTATTAGAGAAGGTTGTAATAAAATAGCCCTAGGGCACAATCAAGATGATGTTTTGGAAACTTTCTTACTAAATCTTTTTTATACAGGAAGTATTGGTACTTTTGCTCCTAAGAGTTATATGGACAGAAGTAAGATAACTTTAATTAGACCTTTAATATATACCCCTGAAAAAGAGACTAAAAGATTTGTTAAGAAAAACAACTTAAGTGTTATGAAAAAAGTATGTCCAATGGATGGAACTTCTAAAAGAGAAGATATGAAACAATTAATCTTCACTCTTGGAAAGAAAATACCAATGCTAAGAGCAAATTTATTTGGTGCAATAAAAAGAAATTTAAGTGATTGGAATGTAGAAAAATAGTAGAAAAATGCTAGAAAAATACTGAAAAATCCAATAGTTTTATTTGAAAAAAGCCTGATTTTATAGTATAATAAAGTTAGGCTATTTTTTAATAGGGATAGAAAGGAGTTTTCGTAAATGCGGAAAAAGACATTAAGTATTATTGCAACAATTTTAGCCTTAATTTGTGTAGCTGTAGTATCAGTGACATTTTTAGTCAAAAAAGGGGAAGATGCTTTAACTGAAAATCAAACTCAGTCAATTGCTTATTTAGTTGAAAAGACTAACTACAATCCTGTACAGATTTCAGCAATTCTTTCTTTTATAGAAGTCGAGTCAGATTTTGACCCTTCTATGGAATCAGCCAGTGGTGGCTTTGGTTTATGTATGTGGCTTGGTAAGCGCTATGAAAATCTCGAAGAATTCGCAAGTCTTAATGGTGCTAATATCAACGACTTAAACCTACAGCTGGAATTTTTAATTCAGGAACTTTCTCCAGATAAAAAGTATTATGCTTTAAAAGATTTTGGTGATTATACTATTATCGATTGGCTAAATGAAACTGAAAACTGCGAAAAATCTATTGTTATGTTTAGAGGTATTTATGCAGGTCTTACCGGCGAAAACACTAAGCAAGTTGAAAAACAAATAGATTTTGCTGAAAAAATTTATCCAACAGTAGTTGCACAAATGAAGTAATCCCAAAAAGACATTGGTTTTTTCCAATGTCTTTTAATTTAATATTTTATATTTTATATTTTTTTATATTTAAAATTTAAAATTAGCTTTTTCCATTTACAATGTCTAACATTGCATTTTCTAAATAATCTAGTTTTTCTTTTGCATCTTTACTGTCTTTTCCTTTTACTCCCATATATAGTTTTATTTTAGGCTCTGTTCCAGAAGGTCTTATACAGCACCAGTTGTTTTCTTCTAATTCATAGTATAAGACATCTGATGTAGGAAGTCCTGTTTTTGTAATTTCCCCTGTTTTCATGTTTTTTACTATATCTTCTTTGATATCTTTAAATGTTAAAACATCATATTTTCCAATTTTAAAGATATCTTTATTTCTCATGTTTTCCATCATTTGTTTTATTTCTCTTGCACCTTCTACCCCTTCTCTTATGATAGAAACTTGTACTTCTTTATAATATCCATATTTTTTATAAATATCTTGCATTGCATCCCATAGAGTTTTTCCTTTAGATTTATAATAACATGCCGCTTCACAAAGTGACATAACAGCAGAAATTCCATCTTTATCTCTTGCATAGTCTCCAATTAAGCAACCATAACTTTCTTCATAGCCAAATACATATTTTCCGCCTTTTTCTTCTTCTTTTCTAATAACTGCACCGATATTTTTAAATCCTGTTAAAACTTCATAACATTTTAAATTATATTCTTTTGCAATAGCTTTTGCTAAGTCAGATGATACAACAGTTGTTACAAAATATCCGTTATCTGGCAAAATACCTTTTTCTTTCATTTGAGATATTCTATATTCTGCAATTAGTAATGCTGACATATTTCCTGTGTAATTCATATATTCATTTGTTTTACTATCTTTTGCAAAAACTCCTAATCTATCTGCATCAGGGTCTGTTGCTACTACTACATCTGCATTTACCTTTTTTGCAAGTTCTAATGCTAGTTTAAAAGCTTTAGGATCTTCTGGGTTTGGATAATCAACTGTTGGGAAGTTTCCATCTGGTTCTTTTTGTTCTGGTACAACATAAACATTTTCTAGCCCTAATTCTTTTAACAACCTTTCAGTAACAGTATTTCCTGTACCATGTAATGGAGTATATACCACTTTTAGCTCTTTTCCTTCTTTTTTTACTATTTCTGGATTTAAAACTAAATTTTTAAGTGTTCCTAAATATTTATCATCCATTTCTTTTCCTATAATATTTAATAATCCTTTTTCTATTGCTTCTTCTTTAGAAATTGTTTTTATTTCATTAAAAGATTCTACTTCTCTTACTTTTTTTATTATATCTTTATCTCTTGGAGAATTTATTTGAGCTCCATCTTCCCAATATACTTTATATCCGTTATATTTTGGTGGATTATGACTTGCTGTTATCATAACACCTGCTGTACATCCTAAATTTCTTACAGTAAAAGATAATTCTGGAACAGGTCTTAAGTTTTGGAATAAATATGTTTTTATTCCATTTGCACAAAAGATTAATGCAGTTTGCAAACTGAATTCTTTTGACATTTTTCTAGAGTCATAACTTATTGCAACACCTTGTTTTTCTTTTTTTTGCTCTAAAATATAGTTTGCTAATCCTTGTGTTGCTTTTCCTACAGTATATTTATTCATTCTATTTGTTCCAGCACCAATTATCCCACGAAGGCCAGCTGTTCCAAATTCTAATTCTTTATAAAATCTATCTTCAATTTCTTCTTTATTGTCTTTTATTGAAATTAATTCTTTTTTTGTTTCCTCGTCAAATTCTGAACTTTCAATCCATCTTTGATATTCTTTTAAATAATCCATATTCTTCCTCCTATATATGACAATAAATGTCACATTAAACTTTTAGATTTAGCTATTAATGTGACATTTTTAATTAATCCAAATTATGATATTTTCTATATAATCTTCTTGCTGTTTTTGGGCAATCCACACCAACATCATCTGAGTTTTTAACTGGTGCAAATTCTTCTTCCCTTTTTACTCTAAGTATTGCCATTTCGTCCACTTCTCCAAATGCATCAAATAAAAATGCCTCAAATTTATATGCATTAGGTGAATCTGGAACAATTATTTTCCCGTCTTTATCCATATATTTTGCTTTTTTATATGCAATATGATATGGTAGTGGTTCTGAGCCCATTCTTTCTATTGCACTTATATTAAATAAATTGCATAAAATATGTGACTCTCCATATAATAATTCTCCATTTTCATCTCTTGCTTCTGCCATGTCATCTGTTATTTCTGAATATTCTATTACATTTGGTTTTCCATTTCTTTTGCAAAATACCCCTACTTTTTCATGAGGATTTGCTTTTACAACTGACTTACAAGCAACTGTTACTCCTTTATCAATTGCTATTCCCATAAGTACAGGATCTACCATTTTTACTAAACAATTATCTACTCCACCAATAAATACCCATTCAATACCTAATCTTTTCATTATTTTTACCATGCCACTTTTTAATAAAGATTCATAAATTCCACCATGTCCATCTGCAGCACTTTTAATTAATCCATCTTCTCCAATTAGAATTTTTCCTTCTGTATCTATCATAGGTAATTCTCCTTGGATAAAGAAGAATATATTTTTATCTTTTTGATGACCAAAATATCTATGTTTTTCAAAAAATTCTAGTGTTTCTTTATTGTTTTCTCTACTTGTCATTATAAACCAAGGAATTGTTACTTGGTATTTTTTTTCTTCTTCTTTTATACCATCTGATAAAAGTTCAAATAATGATTTATGAGATTCTAAGCCTATATCAAAAGTTCCTTTAGGTCCTGTATGACCTAGTCTTGTTCCTTGGCCTCCTGCCATAGTTACTACAGCAAGTTTTCCTTCTTTTATAGCTTTTTTTCCTATATTTTCATAATATTTATAATCATCATATAATTTGTATTTATCTAAATATTCTATTGGTGTTATAACATCTTCTGAAGTTTTTTCTTCTTGTTCTGTTTTACTATATAAATTTTTTATTAATTCAAAATCTATATTTTCTATTTCCTTTAATAATTCTTTCTTTTTGGCATCATCTAGTTTTTCATAATGGCTTAGTAAATGTTCTTGCCCATACTTTTTTAAAAGGGCTTTTATTTCGTTTAATTTTTCTTCCATAGTACTTCTTCCTTTTCCTCTTGTTTTTCTTTATATCTTTATATACTATTTTTTAAAAATTTGCAAGCCCCTTATTTTTTATTATATCCTTCCTAATTTTTCTTTATTTTCTATAACTTTTTCTCCTGTTGTACTTAAAACTTTTTCATATTTATCTACTATATTATCCATTGTTTCAGATACTTCTTCTATGTTATAGCAATCAATTATTTTTATATTTCCTCTTTTTTTATCCATTTTTTCTATGTCTTTATTAGCTTTTTCAATATATTTTAGTTTTCCTTTTACAAATATTACAACATCTTCTCCTTTTTCTATATTTTCTTTTATTGTTTCTAATTTTTCTTTATTGTTATTATCCCACTTTAAATTTAATATATTTTCTTTTTTCTTATCACTTAAATTTATATGTTCAACTAATGTTTTCATTGTTTTCTCTAAATTATTTTCTGTAAGTATATATACTTTTTTATCTCTTCTTAGTCTATTTTCTATATATGGTAAACTTATCATTTCAAAATGATAATCACTTGCATAAAATGCACATGTTTTATTCATTAAAACCCGCCCTTTCATTTTCTTTTGAATCTTACGGAAATCAATATTTTCTGTTTGTTTCTTACTGGTAAATTTTACCATTGTTCTTTCGTATTGTCAATATAATTTTTATGAAAATTCATCGACTTTTTTCGCAAAAGTATATTTTTCTCATAATTGGAAATAATTCAAATATATATGAATTATTTTTTAATTTTGTTTATCGGAGGTAATATATGAAAAAAAATCCCAAACTAAAAATGATTTCCATTTTAACTTTTTTAATATTTATATATTCTGGAATTTGTGCTTTTTCTTACGCAAAAAATGTATCTTTAGATATTTCAGAAAGTGTTTTTCGTCTTCATGTTATTGCAAATAGTGATTCTAAAGAAGATCAAGATTTAAAATATAAAGTGCGTGATAGTTTATTAGAATATATGAATAGCATTTGTAAAGATTGCTCTTCAAAAGAAGAAGCTATCTCTTTAGTAGAAAAAAATAAAGAAAATTTCAAAAAGATTGCAGAAGATACTATAAAAAGTGAAGGTTATTCTTATACTGTTAATATAAATATTGGTAATTTTGAATTTCCTACAAAAACTTATGGTGACATTTCTCTTCCTGCTGGTTTTTATGATGCTCTTCGTGTAGAAATTGGAGAAGCTAAAGGTCAAAACTGGTGGTGTGTAATGTTTCCACCTTTATGTTTTGTAGATATTTCATCTGGAATTGTTCCTGACCAGTCTAAAGAAACTATGAAAGAAAATCTTTCTAATGAAGAATATGCCTTGATTTCAGATGACTCTAATACACAAATACAGTTTAAATTTAAACTATTAGAATTCTTTACAAATAGTGGATTTATAACTGCTAAAAAATAACTTGCATTACTAATATTTTTATGGTATATTTTATTCGTAAAATTATGATTAGTAATAAATTATTCTAACTTATGGAGGTAATCAAATGGAAAAATTAGTAGTTACAGGTCCTACCAGATTAGAAGGAGAAGTTACAATAAGTGGTGCAAAAAACGCTGCTGTTGCAATACTTCCTGCTACACTTTTAATAGATGGTACTTGTACAATTGAAAATTTACCAAATATTAGTGACATAAAAATATCTTGCGAAATTTTAGAAAAACTTGGTGCAAAAATAGATTGGATAGATGAACATACAATTACAATAGATACAAGAAATATTTCTACAACAAAAGCACCACTTGATTTAACAAGTAAATTTAGAGCATCATATTATTTAATTGGTGCAATGCTTGGTCGTATGGGGGAAATTGAAGTTGGTATGCCTGGAGGTTGTAAATTAGGTGCAAGACCAATTGATCAGCATATAAAAGGTTTTGAAATATTAGGTGCAAATGTTAGTCTTGAAAAAGGAACTATATATGCAAAGGCAGATAAATTAGAAGGTTCTTCTATATATATGGATATTGTATCTGTTGGAGCAACAATAAATGTAATGCTAGCTGCGGTTTTAGCAAATGGTACTACAATTATTGAAAATGCTGCAAAAGAGCCTCATATTGTTGATGTTGCAAACTTTTTAAATACAATGGGTGCTAATATTAGAGGTGCTGGAACTGATGTAATAAAAATAAAAGGTGTAGAAAAACTACATGGAAACAGTACATATTCTGTTGTTCCAGATCAAATAGAAGCAGGAACTTTTATGCTTGCAGCTCTTGCTACAAAAGGAGATATTACATTAAAAAATTGTATTACAGAACACTTAGATTCTATTATTGCAAAAATTAAAGAAGTTGGAGGCCATGTAGAAGATTATGGAGATAGCATAAGAGTATGGTGTGACAAAAGACCTAAAAAAGCTACTATAAAAACATTACCATATCCAGGTTTCCCAACAGACTTACAACCACAAATGGGTGTTGTTTTATCTTTAGCAGATGGAACAAGTGTAATTAATGAAAGCATATGGGAATCTAGATTTCAATATACTGAAGAATTAAACAGAATGGGAGCTAGAATAACAGCTCAAGGAAAAACAGCATTTTTTGAAGGTGTAGAAAGTCTTCATGGTGCTCCTGTTTATTCTACAGATTTAAGAGCTGGAGCAGCTTTAGTTATAGCTGGAACTGCAGCAAATGGAGAAACAGACATATATAATATTGAACATATCGACAGAGGATATGAAAATATAGAAGGTAAATTTAAAAATTTAGGAGCAAATATCAAAAGAGTAAGAGAGTAACAAAGGAAGTAATTATATGTTTAATTTTTGTAGTTTATACAGTGGTAGCAGTGGAAACAGCTTGTTTGTTGAAACTCCTAATACTAAACTTTTAATAGATGCAGGTGTAAGTAGTAAAAAAATCGAAACTGCTTTAAAAAGTATTGATGTTGACCCTTCTAGTTTAGATGGAATATTAATAACACATGAACATACTGACCATGTACAGGGATTAGGTACTTTTTCTAGAAAATTTGACTTACCTGTATTTGTAAATAGCAAAACTTTAGATGCAATGCCAAAACAAAAAGATAAAATACCAGCAAAAAACATTAAAACATTTGAAGTAAATGACAAATTTTCTATTAATGATTTAGATATAAAATCATTTTCAATACCACATGATGCAGCAAACCCTTGCGGTTTTAGCATTTTAAAAGGAGATAAAAAAATAAGTATTGCAACAGATATTGGCCATATGACAAATTCAATAATTAAAAACTTAGAAGAAAGTTTATTTGTTTTGTTGGAATCAAATTATGACCCGGAAGTTTTAAGGTGTTCTTCTTATCCTTTTAATTTAAAAAGTAGAATTGCAGGTCCAACAGGACATTTATCAAACGAGATGGCAGGAAAAACAATTTCATACTTATTAAAATCAGGACTAAAAAATGCTATTTTAGGACATTTAAGTAAAGAAAGTAATTTTCCAGAGCTTGCTTATCAAACAGTAGTTGATGAATTAATTTCTAACAATTATGATGAAAATGCTTTATCACTTCTAGTTGCACCAAGAGATGAACATAGTAAAATTATAGAATTATAATATTTATTAGATAGGAGAAAACATGTTAAATATTCAGATTATATGTGTTGGCAAAGTAAAAGAAACATATTTAAAAGAAGCTATTTTAGAATATTCAAAAAGACTTTCTAAATACATAAAATTAGATATATTAGAACTACCAGATGAAAAAATTCCTGATAAAATAAATGATAATATAATAGAAACTATTAAAACTAAAGAATGTAATAATATTATAAATCACTTAAAAAAAGATTCATATATTATCGCTTTAGATTTAAAAGGAAAAGAATTTTCATCTGAAGAGTTTTCTAAAAATTTAGATAAAATCTCTATGGAAAATAGTCATGTTACATTTATAATAGGTGGTAGTCTAGGGCTTACAAAAGACCTTCTAAATATGTGTAATCAGAAAATTTGCTTTTCTAAGATGACTTTTCCTCATCAATTAATAAGAGTGTTTCTTTTAGAGCAAATTTTTAGGGCTTTTAAAATTTCTAATGGAGAAACATATCATCGTTAATATTTTATTTAATTTATATATTTGTAGGAAGCATCATATACTACTAATAAGAATGGAGATGATTTTTTAAACATAGGGGCAACTATATGTAAAAGATCTATCTTTTATGCTTCCTACAAGATTAATAACTTTTTATTCTTTAATTTTATTTTTCGATTTTATTTTTCAGAAATAATTTTTTCTAATTTTTTACTTAAAATTTTGATTAAAATTTTTCTTACTATAAAAAATATCATGAAAAAAATAATTAATTTAAATATTTCAATCAGTCCTTTTTTAATTTTCTTTATTATATTATCAAAGTAAATCTCTGTCAATAATAAAGTTTTGACAAAAATCGACATATATCAACAAATATTTGGGTAAAATATATTTGCTACATTCATATTATATCAAAAAATTTACTAAAATTTACATTTTTTAGCATAAATTGATTGACCTTAAGTTAGTTTTGTGATATAGTAGGTTCAAAAGGATTGATAACCGTCTTTTAAGGAGGTCTGATTATGAAATCAACAGGTATAATAAGAAGAGTAGATGAATTAGGAAGGGTTGTAATTCCAATTGAAATAAGAAATCAATTTGATATTCTTGAAAAAGATCCAATAGAAATATATGTAGAAGGTTCTTCAATAATTTTAAAGAAATTTGAATCTAATTGTATTTTCTGTGGAAGCACTAAAGATTTATCATCTTATCATGATAAACTTATTTGCAAAGATTGTGCAAAAAAAATTGGAAATCTAGACTCTAAAAAAGAAAAATAATGCATTTAGTCTTTTTATAGTAAAGTGTCCTTAAAATAAGCTGTTACATTAAGCTTAACAGTTTATTTTAAGGACACTTTCTTTTATTTATTATTTATTTTTTATTCCTTTAATTAATAAATTTTTTATATATTTCATTTTTAGGCAGGTTTCTATCTTTTGCAATTTTTTTAATTATTTCTTTTTTCTCTAATCCTTGGTTTTTATAAAATTCAAAATGTTCTTCTAAAGTAAGGTTTAATAAATTATTTTCATCTTTAGTATTTTCTTTTTCTTTATTTCCTTCTATTATTAAAACAATTTCACCTTTTAGATTTTCTGATTTTTCTAAAATTTCATCAATTGTTCCTCTTATATATTCTTCATGAATTTTAGTTATTTCCCTTGCTAAAACAACTTTTCTTTGTCCTAAAAACTTTTTTAAATCTGATAACGTATTTTTTAATTTATGTGGTGCCTCATAAATTATTAAAGTCTTTGAACTTTCTTCTATTTCTTCTAACTTTTGTTTTCTTGATTTTTTATTTAAAGGTAAAAAGCCTAAAAAAGTAAATTCTTTTGTTGATATTCCGAGAAGCAATTAAAGCATTAATCATTGCACAGGCACCCGGAATTGGAGTTACTTTTATATTTTCTTTAATACATTCATAAATTATAACTTCTCCTGGGTCACATATTCCAGGTGTACCAGCATCAGAAACTAATGCAATATTTTCTCCTTTTTTTAATCTATCTATTATCATTTCTTTTCTTTGGTCTTCATTATGTCTGTGATAGCTAATTAGTGGCTTTGAAATATTTAAATGATTTAAAAGTTTTAGAGTATGTCTTGTATCTTCTGCAATTATTAAATCTACTTCTTTTAATACTTTTATAGCTCTTAGAGTAATATCATCTAAATTTCCTATTGGTGTTGCAACTATATATAATTCTCCCATTTTTGCACCTTCCTTTTTTTAACTATTTTACTTTGTATTTATATATTACTATTATATATTTTTTCTATTTCTTCAGAATATTTACCATTTTCATCATAAATATATAAATTTTTTTCTATTTTTAAAAATGGTTTTGCATTTTTTATTCCTTTAATTAAAACAAGTTTTGGTTCTTTATTTTTATTTGAAAATACAAATCTTATTGTTTTTGGCTCTATTTTATATTTTCTCATATTATATATTATATCTACTAATCTTTCTGGTCTATGTACCATATAAAATTTACCTTTATCTTTTAGCAATCTTTTAGATACTTTTAAGAAATCTTCTAGGCTTGCAGTTATTTCATGTCTTGAAACAATTTTCTTTTTATTTTCATTTAAAATACCTGTATCTATTTTTTTATATGGTGGATTTGTTGTAATAACATCAAAAGTATTTTCTTTATATATTTTTTCTAAATTTAAAATGTTTTCATTAATTATTTCAAATTTATTTTCTAAATTATTTAATTTAATGCTTTTTTTAGCCATGTTATATACTTCTTCTTGTATTTCTACACCTATTACCTTTTTTAAATCTGTTTTTCCACATAATAAAATAGGAATAATTCCAGTCCCTGTACCTAAGTCTAATACTAAACTATCTTTTTTTATATTTTTTGCAAAATCAGATAAAAGTACACTATCTATTCCAAAACAAAAACCTTCTTTATTTTGAATTATTTTTAATTTTTTTATTCCTAAATCATCTATTCTTTCATTTTCGTCCAATATCATTTTTTATAGCTCCTTTTAGTTCATTTTAGTTCAAAATTAATATATTTTCTTTTATTTTCTATTTTTTACGATTTTTTAGAATTTTTTTCTATTTTTTTTGATTTTTTATTTATTTAATTATTTTATTTTTATTTAATTTATTTTTTTAATAATTATTTTTTTATTTAATTTTAAATTAATTTTTTATTATTTTATTTTTAACAAAAATTAAATTCTTAGAATATTATATAACAAATTTCTAAATTTAGCAAAAAGGTGATATTTATGGGTAATATAAAAAATAATAGAGGTGAAAAATTTCCACCTCGTAATAAAAAACATGTTGATTTTAAATGTTGCAAAGATAATACTTTAAATTCTCTTTGTGAAGTCGAACATTTTTTGTGTAATTTTAAGCATTTTATGAAATATATAAAATTATATAAATTAATGAAATAATAAATATTTATATTTATTTTTAAATAATATTATATATTTTGTCTTGTATATATACCTTCAAAATCTTCTACCTCTTCTCCTTCTATTTTTATTTTTACTCCATTTATCTCTGTAAGTTCTGTTAATGTGTTTACTATTGTATTTATTAAATTTTCTTTTTCCTTTTCATCTTCTTTGTTATAATTTAAAAATTCTTTTGAAAAATCAAGTGTTATTACATCTTTCTCTAAAAATGTTTTTAAAAGAGTTGTTCCTTCTGGTATAACTTTTTTTGCTTTTTCATTTTTTGGTCCTTCTATTAATAAATTAATTAATTTTTCATAAGGTGTAGCTATTATTTCTTTAATATCTATTAATCTAGCTTCTGGCATTATTTCATTTGTTTCATTTGATACAAAATACAAAGTTACAATTGTTTGTCTTAATTGTTCTTCTGATATTTCTTCTTCTGGTGTTATTTCTTCTACTTCATTATTTTCTTTATTTTTGACAAACCAAATAGCAAAAATTCCTCCAATTACAACTAAAATAAGTAAAATAGTAAAAATTAAAATTATTTTTTTATTTTTCATTTTTTTCCTCCTTAAAACTAATTATTTATTATCATTTTTATTCCTTGTTTGTCCTTTTTAGAACTCAAAGTTTAACATATTTTACCATTTGACAAAACCCTAATTTCCGTATAAAATTAGAGTGATTTTTTATGTGAAATTATATACAAAAAAGGAGATTTTGTCATGAATGAAATATTACATGTCGGTCTTGATGTTGGTTCAACAACTGTTAAAATTATAGTTATGAATGACAACAAAAGGACTATTTATGAAGATTATAGAAGACATTATTCAGATACAAAAAATACAGTTTGTAATGTATTAGAAGAATTACTAAAAAAATACCCAAGCTCTTCTTTTACATTAGCACTTACTGGTTCTGGAGCAATGTCAGCTGCTAAATTTTTAGGAGTAAACTTTATACAAGAAGTTGTATCTTGTAAAAGAGCAGTAGAAAAATATATACCAAAAACTGATGTTGTAATAGAACTTGGTGGAGAAGATGCAAAAATTATATATTTTGACCAATCTATAGAACAGCGTATGAATGGTACATGTGCTGGTGGAACTGGTGCATTTTTAGACCAAATGGCATCACTTTTACACACAGATACAGCAGGATTAAATGAACTTGCAAAAGGATATAAAACAATATACCCTATTGCATCTCGTTGCGGAGTTTTTGCAAAAACTGATGTGCAACCTTTAATAAATGAAGGTGCAGCAAAAGAAGATATTGCAGCATCTATATTCCAAGCTGTTGTAAATCAAACAATAAGTGGCCTTGCTTGTGGTAGACCAATTAGAGGAAATGTTGCATTCCTTGGTGGCCCTTTAAATTATTTATCAGAGTTAAGACAAAGATTTATAGAAACTTTAAATCTAACAGATGATGAGATAATTGTACCAGAAGATGCTCATTTACTTGTTGCAAAAGGAGCTGCATTAGATTCATTAAATTCTGATGTAATTACTCCTGATGAATTAGAAAGAAAAATAGAAAACTTAAAAAAATCTCATGATAATACATCAAATCCAATAGACCCTTTATTTAAAAATAAAGAAGAATATGAAGATTTTAAAAAGCGTCATGAAAAAGATAAAGTAGAAAAAGCAAGTTTAAAAGATTATGAAGGAGATTGTTTCTTAGGAATTGATGCAGGTTCTACTACAACTAAAATTGTTTTAATAGATAACAATGGAAAACTTCTATATTCAGACTATGGAAGTAATGAAGGAAATCCACTTCAAAGTGTTATGAAAATGCTTAAAAAACTATATAAAGAACTTCCTAAAAAAGCAATACTTCGATATAGCGGAGTTACTGGTTATGGAGAAAAACTAATTCAAACAGCTTTAAATGTGGATTTAAATGAAATCGAAACAATAGCTCACTATACAGCTGCTAAAACATTTGAGCCTGATGTTACAAGTATTGTTGACATTGGTGGTCAAGATATGAAATACATAAAAATGAAAAATGGTTCAATTGATAATATTTTACTTAATGAAGCTTGTTCTTCTGGTTGTGGTTCTTTTATTGAAACATTTGCAAAAAGCTTAAATATTGAAATATCTGAATTTGTAAAAGAAGCAATTAATGCAAAAAGACCAGTAGATTTAGGTTCAAGATGTACTGTATTTATGAACTCTAAAATAAAACAAGCTCAAAAAGAAGGATTTTCAGTAGGTGACATTTCTGCAGGACTTTCTTATTCAGTAATTAAAAATGCTATTCAAAAAGTTATGAAAGTAAGAGATGTAGAAACACTTGGAAACCATATAGTTGTACAAGGTGGTACATTCTATAATGATGCAGTTTTAAGAGCTTTTGAATTAATTGTAGGAAAAAATGTAGTAAGACCAGATATTGCAGGACTTATGGGTGCATATGGAATGGCCCTTCTTTCTAAAGAACAATATGAAGCAAATTTAGACATGGAATATACTTCTACAATTTTAGATACAGAAGGAATTGATAATCTAAAAATTAAAGTTTCATTTGCTCGTTGTAATAACTGTGAAAACCATTGTAAATTAACAATAAACAAATTTAGTAATGGACAAATACATGTATCAGGAAACCGTTGTGAAAAAGGTGCAGGTGTTGTTACAAAATCAAAACCATTACCAAATTTAGTACAATATAAATATAAGAGAATATTTGATTATAAGCCATTAGATGAACAATATGCAACAAGAGGAACAATTGGAATTCCTAGAGTTTTAAATATGTATGAAGATTATCCATTCTGGTTTACATTTTTAACTTCCTTAGGTTTTAGAGTAATTCTATCAGAAAAAAGTACTCGTAAAACTTATGAAAAAGGAATGGAATCAATGCCATCAGAATCTGTTTGCTATCCTGCAAAACTTTCTCATGGACATATAGAAAGCTTACTAGAACAAGGAATCAAAACAATATTTTATCCTTGTATTCCATATTCTAGAAAAGAATATGAAAAAGCAGATAACCACTATAACTGCCCAATCGTAATTTCATATTCTGAAGTACTTAAAAATAATGTAGAAAATTTAAAAGACCCTAGTGTGAAATTTATTAATCCATTCTTACCTTTAGATAAGAAAAATTTAGTAAAAAAGATGCTAGAATTAGATGAATTTAAAAATTATCACTTTACAAAAGCAGAACTTATAGAAGCTGCAGAAAAAGCCGAAGAAGAATATCAAAAATGTAAAAAAGATATTAGAGAAGAAGGCGCAAGAACTGTTAAATACATAGAAGATAACAATTTAAAAGGAATTGTTTTAGCAGGAAGACCTTATCATGTGGACCCTGAAATTAACCACGGTATAGATACTTTAATTACTTCTTTAGGATTACCTGTTTTAACAGAAGATAGTATCTCTGATAAAACTGAAGTAAAAAGACCAATTAGAGTTGTTGACCAATGGGTATATCACGCAAGACTTTATGCTGCAGCAGATTTTGTTGGAAAACATGATAACTTAGAATTAGTTCAATTAAATTCATTTGGTTGCGGAGTTGACGCTGTAACTACTGACCAAGTAGAAGAAATATTATCTAGTTATGATAAAATGTACACTTTAATAAAAATAGATGAGGTAAATAACTTAGGAGCTGTAAGAATTCGTATTCGTTCACTACTTGCAAGTATGAAAAAGCGTGAACAAGAGAAGAAACAAGAAAAAGCAGATGGAAATTACGAAATACATAAAAAAATATTTACAAAAGACATGAGAAAAGATTATACAATATTAATGCCACAAATGGCTCCAATCCATTTTGACTTATTAGAATCAGCTGTTAATTCTTGTGGATATCATGTAAAACTTTTAAGAGATTGTACACAAAAAACAGTTGAAACTGGTTTAAAATATGTAAATAATGACGCATGTTATCCATCAATATTAACAACAGGTCAAATGATTGAAGCACTAGAATCTGGAGAATATGACTTAAATAAAACAGCTTTGATTATGTCACAAACAGGTGGTGGATGTAGAGCAACAAACTATATAGGATTTATCCGTAAAGCTCTAAAAGATGCAGGATTTGGAAATATTCCAGTAATATCATTTAATATTGTTGGTATGGAAAAAATGCCAGGATTTAAAATCACTGTACCTTTAATAGAAAAACTTTTAAGAACAGTTGTATATGGTGATTTATTACAAAAAATGCTAACAAAAAATAGAGCTTATGAGAAAAATAAAGGTGAAACTGAAGCACTATTTAATAAATGGATGGATAAATGTAAAAAATTATTAGAGAAATCTTCTAATAAAGAATTTAAACAAAGTATTTATGATATTGTAAATGACTTTGAAAAAATAGAGTTAGATACCTCTAAACCAAAACCTCGTGTTGGAATTGTTGGAGAAGTTTTAATTAAATATCATCCATTTGGAAACAATTATGTTGCAAACTTACTTGAAAAAGAAGGAGCTGAAGTTATACTTCCAGACTTTATGGGATTTGTTAAATTTATGGCAACACATAAAATAACATTTAATAAGCTTTTAAATACAAATAAAACTTCTTCTAAGATTATGAAAGTTGCAATTAAATTAATTGATATATTAGAAAAAGATGTAAAAACAGCACTTGCAAACTCTAAGAAAAATTACTTACCACCATGTGATATTTGGCATTTAGAAGATAAAGTAAAAGATGTCTTATCTATTGGTAACCAAACAGGTGAAGGTTGGTTCTTAACAGCTGAAATGATAGAATATATTGAACATGGAATACCAAATATAGTTTGTGTTCAACCATTTGCTTGTTTACCAAACCATGTTGTTGGTAAAGGTGTTATTAAAACTATTAGAAGTATGTATCCAGATGCAAATATCTCTCCTGTTGATTATGACCCAGGTGCAAGTGAAACAAACCAAGCAAATAGAATTAAACTTCTAATGACAGTTGCAAAAGACAATTTAAAAACTAAGGAAAATAGTAAAAAGGTAATCGACAAAGAAAACGAAGAAAAACTAAAAAACACAGATACAGTAGAACAAAATAAAGAAAGTAAAACTGTATAATGCAAAAAAGACTTCAAAATGGCGACATCCAATAAGGACAATTATTGGAGTCGCCACTTTGCTGTACTTATGAACTTTTATAAATTCTTTTTTTTCACATTTTATATCCTGTATATTTACTTTGTTTCAAGTTGTTGAAACACCTATATATCTTCAAATTTTTTACATAATTTAAAGTTCTTTGTAAGTTTTCTTATACTAATTACTGTAAAAAGTTGTAAATTTTTGGGTTTTATGATAATATATCTTTAATATTAAAAATTTTTGTAAGGAGGTATTTCAATATATGGATAATAATAAATTAGACATACTTACAAATTTATTTGAAGGTAAAGAAATAAGAAGTATTTGGAATGATGAAAAAGAAGAATATTTTTTTAGTGTGATTGATGTTGTAAATGTATTAACAGATAGTAATGACCCAGCACATTATTGGAGAACTCTCAAATCAAGAATGATTCAAGAAGGAAATCAAACCGTCACAAATTGTGACACTTTTAAATTAAGAGCAAAAGATGGAAAAATGAGAAATACCGATATGTTAGATACACAAAATATTTTAAGACTTATTGAGTCAATACCATCACCAAAAGCCGAACCTTTTAAAATGTGGTTAGCAAGTTTAGGTAATGAGCGAATAAATGAAGTATTTGATCCAGAGCTAGCAATTAATCGTGCTGTAAACTATTATCGTAATAAAGGTTATAATGATGAATGGATTAAGAAAAGATTAACAGGAATTGTTGATAGATTTAAACTAACAGATATATGGAGAAATGGTGGTGTTGAAAAACCAATTGAATATGCTATGCTTACTAATGAAATATATAAAGGTTGGTCTGGAATGAAAGCATCAGAATATAAAAAATTAAAAGGTTTAAGGAAAGAGAGTTTAAGAGATAATATGACTGATATTGAAATCCTTCTTACGGATTTAGGAGAAATTGCTACGCGTGATATAGCACAAACAGAACAGCCACAAGGATTTAATGAAAATATGAATGTTGCAAAACGAGGAGGACAAGTTGCAAATGATGCCAGAAAATCATATGAAAGGGAAACAAAGAAATCTGCAATTTCAAAAAATAATGCATTGAATTATAAATATATAGAAGATAAAAAATTAATTGAAGATAAAAGGTCTAAAAAGAAAAAATGAATCTCAAAATACAGCTAAGATATGATTAAATTATATAACCAAAAAGACAGTTATCATATATTACTGGTAAAAATATGAAATGCTTATTATAAAATTTGATTTAATTTTTGATTGTACTTTTAAAATTTTTATGCTATATTTATTTTAAGGAGACGAAATATGAGCAAAAATTATTATGAAATTTTAGAAGTTGATAAAAATGCTTCACAAGAAGTAATTGAAAAAGCATATAAAGCATTAGTAAAAAAATATCATCCTGATTTACAAAAAGATGAAAATAAAGCTTTAGCAGAAGAAAAAATAAAATTAATAAATGAAGCTTTTGATACATTATCTAATAAAGACCTACGCTTAAAATATGATGAGAATTTAAAAGCTTCTACTATTTCAGAAGATGAATTAAATAAATTATATGAAGAAAATAAGATTTTACAAAATCAATTAAATGAATTAAAAAATAAAAATATATCAAATAATCAAGCTTATACTTCACCTATTGAAAGAGCAAGACAAAGACCTCATGTAGTTTATCATACAAAAACAAAAAAAGAAATTTTTAAAGAAAAACTTGATGGATATTTTAAAAATTTTTTAGCTTTAATAATTACTATTGCTATCTTATTTTTAATTTTTCAAATACCTTTTGTAAAAAATTTCTTTATTAATTTATATTACGAAAATCCTTTTATAAAAGCTATTGTAGATTTATTTTTAAATTTTTTTAATAAAACATAAAAGACATATTAATATTAAAATTAATATGTCTTTTTTTATTAATATATTTTATCAAATAATTTATTTATTTTTCTTTTTACAATTCTATCATAAATTATAAATACTAAAGCAAAAATTCCAATTTCTAATAATAAAGCAATTTTTATATCTAAACCTTCTAATATTTTTCCAACATATAATAATATTAAAACCATAATTATCATAAATCCATATTGGAATGATTTATTATTACTTCCCTTTATTACTTCATATTCTGAATTCCAATTTAAATTTGGTCTTTTTAAGTCAACAATAAGCATTGTATAACTATTAATTAAACTTGTAAAAATTGATATTATAAATATTGAAACTGTATTTAACAATCCTATATCTGGTATTAAGTATAATAGTAGTCCAAGAACTACAATAGATATAATTAAATTTAAAATTATTTGTAATATATTTTTATATCTAAATTGTTTATATAGGTCTACTGGTATATATTTCATAAATAAAGCATCTTTTCCCTCTCTTGAAATTGCAGTTAAAGATAAATTAGATATTGAAAATAACACTTGCAAACCAATTAAAATATAGCATGCCATTTCTATATTAAAAGTTAATTTAGATAAACTTTCTTTTATGTTTTCATCACTTTGAATCGCATTATCTATTAAAGGTATTAATAAACTTACAATTAATATTGCAGAAATTAAAATAAATATAACTGGAAAAACTGTCTGCATAAAAAATGTTGGTCTTCTAAATAACATTTTAATTTCTTTTTTAATATATGATTTTCCTTTATTTGATTTTTTTACTTTTAATTTTTTAATTTCTTTTGCTTTTTTCCCTATTTTAGATATGCTAGATAAAATTATATCTAAATATATCTTGCTTCCAATAATCGCAAAAATTAGCATTGCAAAAATATTATATAGTAATAACTTTAATACCTCTATAAAACTTCCTAAAAATCCATTCTCGTTCGTAAGAACACTAATTGAAGGATTTACAACAATATAGTTTTTTCCTAAAGATTTATAAATTTCTTCTGCCTTTTCTTCTTTTATTTGAACATTTTCTATATTATTTACTTCTTCTATATCATATGAAAAATTATTCATAGAAGTATTTTCTAATGCAAATATTCCAAGTAATAAAAGAATTGTTACTAAAAACTGTACTATATTTTTATTTTTTATAAAATTAAATATTTTCATAAGTAGCATTGTAAAAATGCTTGATATAGTTACTATTAATACTGGAAAAATTATTAAAACAATAAGCATTCTTAAAAAATACATAATACTATTTGCTGCCATTAGTCCATATATAAAAAGAGGAATAAAACCTAGTACAAATTCTCCAATATACACAATTAAAAGTAATGTGTTAAATTTTGAGAGCAAAATATCTTTTGTGCTTATTGGAAGTGGCAATATATATTCTAAGTCTTTAGAATAAAAATACACATTTATTGCTGTTGTTGATGCTTGAAATAATAAAAATATTGCCAAGATTACCATATATAAGTTTAAAAATATTTGTTCTGCTCCGAGCTTGCTTTAAAAAATCTATTACTTTATAGCTAAGAAAACCAAGTGAAATCATGATTATAATTACAAGCCATAACAATATAGATTTTTTATTAAATCCTCTTAAATTTTTTATATAATCTTTTGTAAAAATTTTAGTTAAACTAATTATTTTATTCATATATTTTCTCCATATATTTATATAATAGATAAAGAGAGAATATCACATTCTCTCTTTTTTTTCAATACTAATTATCTATACTAAATGACATCACAAAATCTGTTCCTTCTTCTAATTTCATAATTACTGTTAAATTCTTTTGCTCACCTAAATTTTCTTTATTTTGAATACTTATATTATATACAAATAAGTTTCCTTCTTGTTCTACATTTTTATGGTTTACTTTATTATTTTCATAAAAATTAGATTTTACAAAGTTTTCAAAATCACTTTGATTTGGATAATTATTTTGTTTAAATACATCATCTAAAACATTATATGCATATTTATAATCTTTATCATTTATTGCATTAAAGAATTTTTCTATGTTATATCCTACTTTATATCCATCATCTGAGCTATTATATTTTTCTAAAAATTCTGGTAAATCAACTGTATATGTGTCTAAATATATTTCATCTTGATTATTAGAATTTCCTTTAAAAATATAGTATCTATCATCTTCATCTAAAAGTATATATTCTTCATAACCTTTGTCATTTGTTACTTGATATTTTGAAAGATTTATTGTTCTTAGTCTATCATAATTTGTGTCTATATATTGTGAAAATCCATTATAATCGTCAAATTTTTTTTCCCTATATTCTTTATTTAATGAGTTAAATAAATCCTCACTTTTTCTTAATATCAATAATTTTAAATTATTAAATTTTTCTTTTGAAATATCTTCATCTGACATTTCTTGATTGTTAAATGTATTACTGTTATTTTTCTTTATTTCAGTTAATACACTTTGAAGTTCATAGTTTTCAATATTATCTATTTCTTCATTTACAGGCTCTATTGAAAATGTATTATTAATATTATCTATATTTACTATTAAGTATGTTTTTTCTAGTTTATTTGAATTCATATAAACAATATCTCCATAAACTAAAAACTTATCTACTCCTAAGCCTTGTTCTACTTTCATATTTAAAGGAACAAATGTAACTGTTTCTTCTAAATCTTTTACATTATCATAAACATTTTCTACTGTTACATTATTTTTTTCTATATATTCAGTACTTAACATATCAAATATATATTGTTTTATACTTTCATCATCACTATAGTTTGTTCCATCTGATAATATATATTTTGATTTATCTAATGCTCCTAAATATGTTCTTACAACTTTTCCTATGTTATAGTATTTTGAAGTAGAAATTTTTTGTTCTTCTTCTTTTTTGGTAGTACTTACATCTTCAGTTTGAGTATTATTTGAACTTGCTCCTAAATGAATATTTTTAGTGTCTTTATTTGAATTTAAAAATATTAATCCAATAGTAATTGCAATAATTATTGCAATTACTATTATCATTATTATTACTAGTTTTTTAGTTCCTGGATTTTTCATTATTTCCTCCTACCTATAGTTATTAAAACTATATGTATTTTCACTTAAATTAATTGTTACTAATATATTTGTTTGATTTTCATCATTTGCTTTAAACCTTATTTTTAAAACTCCGTTATTTTCTTGATATTGTTCCATATTTAAAGTATCAAAATTTATTATACCATTTTCACTTAAGTATTTTTTTAAGTCTTCTTGAAATTTATTGTAATTTTCTATTTTACCTTTTATTTCATCTATATTTGTAATATTAATACTTAATCTGTCAGAGGTATCAACATTTCCTGCATCTGATACTGTGTTATGAAGATATCTATCATTTTCTTCATTGCTTTTAGGCTTTAAGCTAAATATTGTAATTATTATAATTATTATTGCTACAATTACTGCAATTAAAGCTATTAATATTTTTTTATTATCCATATTATCTCCTACCTTTATTTAGAAAGAGCCCAATAGTTTTTAGCAGCTGCATCTATTTCGCTTTGACTAAACTTTCTATTATTAAATCCTTTGTATTGGTCTGAACCATTATACATTGATGGGTCATGAATTGATATTGCTCCACTTCCATCTATTCCAACTAAAAGTATAAAGTGTCCTCCTGTTGTAAATAATCCTGGTCCTTGTGAACAAACTACTGCTTTTCCTTCTTGCAAAGCTGAGGCTGCAGCAGAAATATTTTTACCTAAGTTTTCACATTTTAATCCATAATGACTTGCAGCTCCTGTAATTAAGCTCCAGCTTGCTCCTTGATTGTTTATATAATATGTAGAACCTCCCCAAGCAACTACATCTGCTGGTGTAACTTCTTTTCCAGTTAATCCTGAAACTGCCATTGCCATTGATGTAAATCCACATCCTCCTGTTGCTATATTTGTGTTTCCTAAAGGATTATTTCCCCATTTACTGTCTTCTTGGAAGTACACAGGGTATGTCCCGCCACTACCAAATGAGTCTAATGGTCTTCCTTTAAATTGGTCATAATAGTTTTGAGCTGCTTCAATTCTTTGTGGTAATGAAGCTCCACTAGCTGGTCTTTCAAATGTCCAACAAAATGCTGTTGTAGATGTTGCAATATCTGTTGCATTTATCCATTGGTCTGGTACATATCCGTTATATGCCATTAATTGATATGATGCATATCCATTTGCACCACCACCTGGTGTAAGCTCTCCTACTAAGAATTCTACTTGTATGTCTTCATCTCTCCAGTCTTTTCCTTTAGATTGAGCATAATTCATTAAGGCTGTTTTTCTTCCAAATGACCATTGACATAGACCAATACCTTCTCCTGTTCCACCTTCTATAGCTTCTGGGTTAAATCCTCCTGATTCATAATAAATATTTCCCATAGCACCTGCTGTTGCAATTTCTGAATATCCCATTTTTCTTAGGGCTACCCATACTTTTTCTTCAATTGTATTTCCTGCAATGCCATCGACAGAAGAGAAGTTTTCTGGATCAAATATTGAAAAGTCAAATTCTAATACTCCCCATCTTTCGCTTCCTGTTGCTCTATATAGTAGATATTTTGTTAAATCTACCATTCCTGCTGTACTATCATTTTTTTCTAATATTTCAAATAACCAAGATGATACATTTAAAATATTTGTTTTTGCTTTTGAGTTTGAAGAAGTACAAAGTAAAGTTACAAAGTTTATTTCTGTAAATTCAAAATCATCATCTTCATAACCTGAGTTTGCTGTGTTGTTTTCGTCTACCTCAACATTATCATTAATACTTGTGTCAGTAGATGTAGTTCCAGAATTTCCTTCATTTTCTCCATTTAATGCTTTTAAACCATTTATTTGTGTTTCTATTGCATTTGTTAAACTTTCTGAATTTGAAAATCCAGTTGAATGAAGACTAACTACTGATGCAACTTCTTTGTTTTGGAATACTGCTACCCATTCTTCTTTTTCATCTTCTTCTCCATATGTATTTATTATATCTACTATGTCCTCTGCACTTGATGCTGCTCCTTTAGATTTTATATAGTTATTTACTTCACTAAATAACTTATCTGACATGTCTTTACTTGGAACATTTGGCAGATTATTTTTTTCATTATTACTTGTCTCTTCATTTGTTTGACTAGTATTGTTTTCTTCCTCTTCTTGTTTTTCTATTACATCTTCTTTTCTGATTTTATTTGTTTTTTCTCTTATATGTGATGTTCCTTCAACATATTTTGTAGTTACTATTGTTGTTGATACATTTGTATTCCAATTTATCCTATTTACAACATGTTTACTAGATATTCCTGTTACTTTTTCTCCACTTTGTGCTTCTATCTCTTCTCTTAATCCTAATGGGTCTGTTCCTTGTTCTGTAAATGTAACATCTTTACTATAATCTGATTGTTCACTTGTTGTACTAGAAAATCCTGTTGTTTGAGGTTTTTGATATTTATATTCTTTTGTATAATCTACAATCCATGTATTTGCCCTTGTTAAACCTACATCTACTGTATTTGTTTTAGTAACTGTTGTTAATACTGATGTTATTGGTTCTTCTACTGGGCGTGTTTGTACATATGTTGCTCCCCCTTCTGTTGTTAATCTTTCTGTAATACTTGTATGTTTTGTATAATTATATGTTTTTACAACTGTTGTTACATTTAAACTATCATTTACTGTAATTTCTATATTACTGTTATATACTAAGTCAGCTAATCCAAATACAAAGTCTTTATCTTCTGTTATAACCATCATTGCCCATAAATAGTCAAATGGCATTGTATAATTTTTAACCATATCATAATAGTTTATATTTGTTGTTGTCATTTCATAAATTGTACCACTTGTTACACTTGGTGATTCTGTTGAGTCTCCTGGCTTGTAGCTTGATACTGTTTCTTTCCATGTTGCAACTTTTATATTATATTGTGTTCCTGTTCTAAATCCATCACTATATCCATTGCTGTTTTCACTTGTGCTACTTGTATCAAATGCTACATTTTTCTTTGGATTTGCAAATATTACTCCGCCATAAAGACTGCTTAATTCAGATAATGATATTGTTCTTTCAACCCAATCTCCATTTGCTGCTGCTCCATATTGTCCATTTGTACACTCTGTTATAGCCCAATCCCAGCCATCTGTAGCACCATTTAAGTTACCTTCTTGAACAGTAACTTGGTCTCCTTGCACATCTATTACTATTCCAACATGGATTGCACCTACTGCTGAGAATACTGCTCCTGCTTTTGGAGTATTTGACCTTTCAAATACATCTGGATATTTAGCTGTTATATTATCTACCCATTGGTCACCATTTCCAAGACCATTTGCATCTAATCCATATATTTCATATACCCTTCCTGCTGCAAACCATGTACATTGTCCGTATTGGTAACCATTATATGGGTGTTTCCAAGCCTCTGCATTATCAAAGTTTGGTCTTCTTGTAGATGTTTTGCTCTCTACTTGGTCTTCACTTTCTTTATTGTCATTATCTTTTTGGTCTTCGTCAGTTTCTTGAACTCCTGTGTCTTCTTCTTTTATTAGCTTACTTCTTATATTATTTACCCAAGTATTATAATCTGTAAAGTGTACTCCATCTGCTGTTTTATCTGGATTTAAATAACCATCATCTGTCACATATCCTGTTGTAGTATCTATAAAATATACATTTTCTTTCTGACTACAATAACTTTCAATTTCATCATTATATGTAGAGATCATTGAATTCATTTCATCTGGACTAAACAAGTATCCCGAACAAGTCTTTCCAACTGGAAAAACTTTTTGTATGTAAATATTTTTTCCGCTATATTTTTCTTGTAATTTATCTATTAATTGTTTCATAGAAGCTATATCATTAGGAGCATTTACCCCTAAAAGCACACATACACTATTTACTGTACTTGCATCTGGCATTTGATTAAAATTGTTTAGCCAGTATCTTGCATGTTGTGATACTACTGCTCTATATGTAGTATTTTTAAGTGCATTTATATTTTCTTCATCTAACCAATAACTTTGTGTATGCGCTTCCTCTAAACCTTTTGTAATAGAGTCTCCAATAAACAACATTCCATCTAATGACTCTACTCCATCTATTGTTTGACTTCCATCTGGTGCATTTGATTTTTCTAATGTGAAATGAGTAAGTGCTTTTTGTTTTGCTTCTTCAGAACCCGTATTTATATATTCTTTTATATAACTATCAAATGTTTCTGGGTCTACATATGTCATTCTAATAGATGCACCCTCTTGGCTCCAATCTTCGCCTACCTGAGTATATCCTTGTTCTTGCATCCATTCACCAAATTCTAAAAGCCCACTTTCTTCTTGCTCTTCTTCTTCATTTTCATCTTTTGGTAAATATTTTTCTGCAACTTCCCTAAAGAAACTTTCTGACATGTCCTCGCTAGACCTTATTTCTTGTCTTGCTTCTGGGTGTTCTAAAACTGGTACCCAGTATTCTTTTTGTTCTTCTGGAAAGCCTTTGTCATCAAATAAGCCTTCTATTTTTTCTTTTGTGTTATACTTTTCATCTGAAGTATCTTCTCTTAATTCTTTTATTAATGCTTCAGATAACATAACAAAACTGTTTCTTTCTTCTTCTTTTTTCTGCTCTTCTGGATGTTCTGCTAAATATTCATTTCTATATGTATCATAATCTTCTTTTAAAGTTTGTAATTGTTCTCCTGTTAAATTAGAATTATCTTGAATAATATTTCTTTTTAACTTTATAATTCCTTGCATTTTAGTACTATCTGTTTTTAGTACTTCGTCCCAATTTATTTCTTCGTCTGGATTTTCTCTAGTATCAGGATATTGTGTTACAATCTCTGCATTCATAAGTTTTGCAAGTTCTTCTGGTCCATCTAGGTATTCATCTACTCTAGAACCTTCTTCTACCATCTTGTCCCATAACTCTTGAGCTGTATATGCTGTTCCTAATGTTCCATCTGCTGATATTGTTGCAGACTTTGTACTTTGTGCTGCTGCAAATCCCGGACTTGTCCAATCATCTTCTTTATATGTGCCATCATCTACTGTTATATAGTACACAAAACTACTAATTAAAATTATGATAGCAACAATAACCCCAACAATTATTGCTATTGGGGCTAAAGCTATTTTTATTGCATTTAGTGCTACTTTACCTATTTTCCTTAAAAAATCTTTATTCATTTTTTTCTCCTAAAAGTTATATATTTATATTAAACTCTTCTTTCTCATTATTGTATTTTCCACTATCAAAGTTTGAAAATACTAATCTTCTTATGTCTTTTGTAGATATATATGTACTATAGTATTTTATTTCTAGTGTATTTGTTTCTCCTACACCTATTTGCATTTGTTCTTTTGTAAGTTCATGATTATATGAACTATATTTAACTCCATTTCTGTCTTCTATATACATTGTATCTGGATTTTCTAAACTGTCTAATGTTATTTGTCTATCTCCTTCATTTTTAACAGTTATATTGTATTTTTCATAATCCATATATGCATCTTTATAGTTTATTGTTATTGTAACTCCATCATTTTCTTTTGATTTTTCTATATTAGTTCTTCCAATATAGTTGTTTATATTTAATTTATCATCATCTACAGTTATATGGTCTTGCATTACTTCTCCATTATTTGATTTTCCTGTTGCTAACATATCTGGTACTATATCTACTTTATATGTATTATTTGCCCAGTTTTCTATTTCAAATGATTTTCTTTCTCCATTAAATATGTTGTTATAGTAATCTTCTTTTAGTTCATCTACTGTAGAAAACATTTCTTCTTTACATTCATCTGTTAGCATATTAAATGCATCTTCAAATTTTCCATTATTTAAGTTATCAAAAAATGTAGAAATTATTTTAGAATCATTTTCTACTTTAGTTGTAGATACTGATTCTCCTAATGCTGATGTATTTCCTGATGTTACTGTTACATTTTTGCTTCCTGTATTTACCTTGCTAGTATTTAAATTTATTGAATTTGGATTGTTTTCATTGTCTTTTGCTACAAATGAGTTAATAAGTTGTAGTAAGATAATAAAAAGGGCAATAACTATGACTGCTATCCAAATCCCTTTTCTATTTTGATCATAAAATCTTTTTAAGCCTTCCATAATTATTACCTCTTTCTATTTTATTTACTTCCTAAATCCTTTTTTAAATTTATCAAATTTGTCTACTTTTCCTTTAGCTTGGTCTTTAGATTTTACTGCTTCCTCGTGAACTTGTCCCTTATCTTCAAATGCCTTTACTTCTTTATCCCAGAACTTATCTTGTTCAGCCTTAGAATAATCTTGTAGTTTTTGATGTGTTTGTGCTACCGCAATTGCTGCTTTTGTACTTTTCACTTCTCCAACATCTATCATTTGCTGCATTGCTACTACTTCGTCAATATCTGAAACATCACTATTTATAGCTTGTTCTGCTAAGCCGCCTTTTTTCAATATTTCTTTTGCTTTTTCTTCTCCAAATGTTCTTTGTATTGTTCCTTTATTCTCAGCTTTAAAATCTCTTAGTTTTGTTTTTAATAATAAATCATCATATTTAGGATCATTGTATGCTTGGTTATATGCTTTTTCATCTATTAATTTTGCATTTTTTCCAACTCCATTAGTTGCTATAAATCCAGCTGCTCCTGCACCTGCCATATATGATGCTACTTTACTTGGATCTCCAGTTCCTATAGTTGCTACTGCTGCCCCTGCTGCTAAAACAGAACCTACAGCCAATCCTGCTGCTCCTCTTGTAATAGCTTTTCCTGTAAATCTAACTGCATTTCCTGGGAATTTTTTAATCTTATTTTGTATCTCTCTCTTACTTTTTCTACCTCTATCTGCTATTCCCGCTCTAATCGCTCCTACTTGTCTTGCAGCTATTCTATAAGGTCTACTTGCTTTTAACTTACTCTCTTTTTCATTTTCTGTATCAGTTGCTTGTAATGTGTTTGTATCCATATCCTCTTGTTGGTTATTAGCCAATCTTATATTATCATTATTAGCTTCTTGTTGTTCTTGATTTTTATCTTCTGAATCTGTACTTGTAGTCGTTGCCGCTATTGCACCTATAGTTGCGCCACTAGCCAATGCTTCAGCTGTATTATCGGTTTCTGCGTCTTTATTTTTAGAACCTTGTGAATTCTCGTCATCTAATAAAGCTTGTGTCCTATCTGCTCCACCCGCCATTTTTATTGAATTATTTTCACTATCTGATGAGTCAGAACCACTTCCTGAAGAGCCTCCTTTACTACTGCCACTTCCGCCTAAAGCCTTCTTTAGTCCACTTCCTAATTTATTTATTCCTGCCATTGCAAGAGCGCCTCCGGCTGCGCCTGTAAATGCTCCTGCTGTTTCAGATTTTTGGAATCCAAAGAAACTTCTAAGTAATTTTTCAGCTGGTATCATAAATCCTATTGCAACAATAGAATATAATACATTTTCTCCTGCTAAATCAAATGCTGATGTTACTAAAATATAATATAATAATAGGTGTAATGGTTGTATTAATAAATTAAATATATACTCTTTAATCCATTTATTAAATCCTTGAGCACTTCCATCACTTATTTTATCTATTGGATATGTAACTGCTACTAATGGTGCCATCAATGTTAAGAATGCCATATATAGTACCCTTCGTAAATATGTAAATACAAAAAATACTGTCATCAAGACTAATACTGTAAAACAAATTGCTTTTCCTATATACGATGTTCCAAATTGTGCTAATTGCACATCTAATCTTAAATATCCAAGTAAATTAGTTGGATATAATACAGCCGCAGCATTGTCTCTATCAGATTGCTGTTTATTCTCATCTACATAGTAATCTTGTAAACCTGCCTCGTCTATGAAATCTTTTAATTTATCAGCTTTACCTGTATCTTCACTAAAAGGTATTAAAGCAAAATATGCTTGTTTATCCACACTAGAAGATATTACATCTGTTAATCTTTGTACAAGTGTTACTGAAAAAGCCATAATATAGTGCATAAAGAATAATAGTACAACACCTATCAACCAATCCTGAAGCATTTGTCTATATTTTGCCTTATCAGATGATAATGTTGATAATAACATTCTAATACCTATATATAATAAAACTATCATCATAGCAACCAATGCTATATTTCTAATTGCAACATACCATCTACTTATTGTAGAACTTAGCTGTGCTCCCATATCTTGTTTAGATGTCTTAAATCCTTTTGTATCAATTTCTCCATTGCCGTCTGTATCTAAATCTTCACCATTTTTATCTTCGTAATAATAAAATTGTACTGCTTTTTGAGGTACTCCGTTTTCATCTTTTATAACATTTCCACTACTATCTGTTTGTTCCTTTGTTGCCTCTTTTATTGTTTTTGGCTCTCCAAAGAAATCCACATTAAATAACAATATTTTTCCTTGAAATATTTCTTCTGGACTTATTGAGTATGCTGGAAAATATATAGTGTCGGGTATAGTTTGTTCAGAATAAGATGTAACTGCTCCGAGAAACTTTATCAGCTGTTGCATCCGAAACAAGTGATGATCCATATACCCCTATTGTTACTCCTACAAGTAAAGGACCAATCAAGCCTCCTGTAAAGAATATTGCTGCCGCAGTAACTGCTGCTGCAAATATCCATACAAATGCTTGTCCTAATATTTCTAGCCATGTACTACCCATATTTGCTTCTAAAAGTGCATCATCTACTCCCATGATACTACTATGCAAAAGTCCCATCAAGCCATCTCCTAATGTTACAAATAATGATAATACCGGTGACAACAACTTTCCTCCAAATTCAATAGTATCAGACATAGTATCAGCTGCCTCTACTGGCTTTGCTACTGCAAATTGAAATAATAATATGAATATGAGCACTAAAATAATTTTGCTCCATATACTTTTATTAGTAAAAAACTTCATAAAGTTATCCTCCAAATTCTAGTTCTTTCTTCTCTTTGCTAATTGATTTAAGTTTGTTTCAACAAACTCAAATTCTTTTCTCGTTGGTGTGATTCTTAAAATAGCTGTATCTGAACCTACTTTAAGCAATCCTTCTCCTCTTTGGCAAGTAACTAAGAAGTTTGCCTCCCCTTCTGAAAGTTTGAAAACTTCTTTTAGATACTGAATTTCTGATTTATCTTGTGCTAAGAATAATTTTGTATCAGAAGATGTTAGAACAGCTTGTGCTTCTGGTTTTTCATAAAAGTCTTGGAATCTTTGTGAAATGATTGCTAAAGAAACATTTCTTTTTCTAGCACGCCTTGCCATTTTATTTAAGAAATCTACAGCTTCTGGGTAAGGTAATAACATCCATGCCTCATCTACTAAAACCCTTTTTTGTGTAGCTTTTGATCTATCTTCACTGTTTTTCTTAACGAATTTTTCCCATATCCAAGATAAAAGTATTTGTTGTGCAAGTGGTCTTGCAAATCTTTCTTCTAGTTGAGAAATATCTAGGTTTATAAATGGTGCTCCTTCTAAAAGTTCAAATGTAGATTGTCCATCAAAATATGCCATTTGTCCATCATATTCTCTTATATATTGTTTCATAACTTTTAGTAAGTAGCTATAGTGGAATTGATAGTCTGGGTTTGTATTATCTTTTGCCTTTGCCATAAGTCTTTTATACCAGCTACCAATTGTTGGCATTTTTTTCTTTCTTTTAGCTAGCATATTGTTTCCTTGCATACCTGTTGTGTTTTGTTGATATAGACTGTTAGGATTACTTGTAATTCCTAATGCTGCATATTCTTCTGCAACAGTTTCTGCAATTATTTGTTTTGTAAGCTCATTTACTTCTTGACTTTGTGTACTACCTTTTGCCATTGTAAGAAGACCTTGAGTAACATCTTCTACTTTATTTTCTATATTTAAAACTGTTCTATCTCTTCCTGTTATTTCATCTTTTATAACTTCTGTTTCAACATCAAATATGTTAATTATTGTTTTTGATGTTGGACTAATTACAACATTTATTCCACCAAGGCTTTCTGCAACTATTGTATATTCGCCTTCTGCATCTAGTGCTAAACTTTCAATTCCCATAAGTACTGATGATCTAGATACTAATGTTTTCATTGTAACTGATTTACCAGCACCAGACTTAGCAAATATAACCATATTATAGTTTGAAAGTGTACTTGAAAAGTTATCAAATAATATTGGTGTTCCTGTTTGTTTATTAAATCCAAGTGGTACACCTTCTGGGTGTCCTACTTCTGATGTTGTAAATGGGAAGACTGTTCCCATTGAGTTTCTATCAAATGTATGTGATTTACTTATTTTGTTATCCATTAGTGGTAAGTTTGATTGAAATGCTTCTTCTTGCATTCCCCATGCACTTTTTATTCCAACTAATGTTTTAGACATATCAGATGAAAGCATCTTTGTTTGTCTATCTAAGTCTTCCATGTTATATGTAAATAGTGTTGAAACTATTGTTGCTTCAAATAATTTGTTAAATCCTGCTGCTATTTCATCTCTCAATTGTTCTGCTTCTAATCTTTTTTGAGAAATTGTACTTTCTCTGTTTATATTTCCTCTATCTGCTGCAACAATTCTTTCTGTTTCTAACTCGTTTATAACTCTGTTTAATTCATTTTGAGATCTTTCTTCTTTTATTGGATTTATATATATTGATGTATTTATATCTCCAAATAAGTACATATCTCTAAATAGTTCTGGGAAAGTACACATTCTAGGTAAAGTAGATACATAAAAACTTCTAGCATATCTTTTTGTGTTTGAAATTATTTCTAAGTGATCTATTTTAGAAGCATCTATTCCTGATGGTGCTATTAAGTCTTTTATTGTTTTTCTTTTTAAGAAACTTACTTCTTGTTCTTCTTTTTTTACTTCTGTTTGCTGATTTTTATTTTTTCTCATCTTTACCCTCCTTTTCCTTTGTTGTTTTTCTTGTTCTTGTTTTCTTTTCTCCCTCTGCTTTTTCCGTACTTTTCTTTCTAATTTTTTCTTTTGCTTTTTTAGCAACTTCTGCTCCTACTAATTCTTGATTTTCATTAATTATTAATTCTGCCATTTGATCTATTAAGTCGTCCATTTCTTGTTCTCTTTGTTTTACTTGTCTTTCTTTTTCATTTTCTTGCATTGCTTCATAAATTAAATCATTTGCTTTTCTTGTTGCATCTTCTTCTATTTTTTGATTTATTGCTTTCATTCTCTTATCTAATACATCTGGTGCTGTAGAATAAAGCTCATCATATTCTGCTTTTAATGCTTTATCTAATCCATAAATTTCTGAATCGTCTCTGTTATATGCAACATAAAGTAATTCTGCTAATTCTTCTGAATCTAATATTTTTCCACTTACACTACAAACTCCAAGTGAATTGATAATTGTTTGTGCTTTTGTGTATAAGTCTGAGAAAGCCATGTTTTTGATTTCTTCTGTTGAGTATTTATCATCACTTATTTCTTCTGGTGTATATGAAATTATTACAAAATAGTTTCTTCTTAAGATATTTCTATTTAAGCTCATTCTTTCTGTGTTATTAATAATATCTACACCATATTCATAAAGGTTTCTATCTCTTACAACTTCTAATTCTGCTTTTTTAATATCTTCATTACTATATCCAGATGATACTAATCTGTTGTATTCCATTTGTTTTCTTGCTAGTCTATCTCTTATTCTGTTTACTCTTTCTTTATATTTAATTAATCCACTTTCTAAGTTTACTGTTCTTGTTTGTACATATATTTGAATTGGATATCTTAGTGTATTTAAAAATTGGATAAAACCTTGTTCAACACTATTTTTTTCTAATCCAGACATTAAGTCATAGTTTATACCTTGACATTCAATTACCATCAAATATTTTTGTCTTTCTTTTTTTATAATCATGTTATCTTCAATTTTATCGAAATTCATAAAGTTAAATATTGATTGTTTGCTATATGTAATTGCATTTTGTGGATTTTGTGCTGTTTTTTTATTGTTATCATTTGTATTTATCTTTTTGCTTGTATCTTTTGGTCCTTTTACTTTATTTCTTACAACTAAAAATGTTACAAAAAGTACAACTAGTACAATAAATAGAACAATTAACACCGCTGTAAGTATTGTTGTTATTTCATCATTATTCATCTTTTGTTTCCTCCTTTAAATACACATATATTCTATTTTTCTTTCTTTTGAAGTTTACCCATCTTCTAATTACATCATCTATTGATTCTCCACCTGTTGCTTCTGTAATTTTAAATCTTTTTGTATCAGGCACTTTAAAGGTTCCAATGCAAAATCCTATAACAGCAAATATTACTGCAATTATTATTCCTACTATTTGAAGTCCTATTAGGTTAAATATAAAGTAAAATAATAGTCCTATTAACCCTGCTCCACCTGTCCACATTAAGGCTTTTATTGAGAAAATATATAGTATTCTACTTTCTCCTTTATAATCTCTTGGAATTTCATGAATTTGCATTAGTTTTTTCCTCCTATTTTTCCTCTAATATCACATATATATATTATAGCAGAAAATTTCTCTAAAATCGACTGTTTTTGCGGATTTTTTCTATTTTTAACAAAAATGTAACATTATTGTAATATTATGTTTCCTAAAACCTTACGGATAGTTATTTTGATGTTTTTTTAAGTTAAAAAATATTACAAAAAAAAGAAGTAAATTTTTTAATTTTTTACTTCTTTTTTATTTCTATATTTGAGTAGCTACTCTATATACTATTCCTGCTATTGCTGATGCTGCAAATACTAGCGCTGCACCTATAACATATGGAATCATACTCTTTTTATATGATGCTTTTTCTTCTACACTTCCCATCATGTATTTAATACCTAATATTACTAATACTACAACAGATATTATTGAGCCTATTGTTGATAAAACTGTTATAACTGTATTTCCAACTTTATTTATTGGTTGTGTTGAAGTTGATTGATTTCCTGTTACATCTGTAACTGAAAAACCATATACATTAATTACTGCACTTAAGATTGTTAATATAACTAAAAATATTCCTAATATTTTAATTGTTCTTTTCATTTAACTCCTCCTATTATACACCTGATAATATATTTATTACTAATTTCCATATACCAAATGCTCCAAATACAACTGCACATGAGATTAAGTATGCAAGTAATGTTTGTTTATATTCTGCTTTTTCTTCTACACTTCCCATCATATATTTAATTCCTAGTATTGAACCTACTATTACTGCTACTACTATTCCTATTGCTAAAAGAAGGTTATATAGAAAGTTTGTGGTGTCTCCTAAAATTTCTTCATTTATTCCACCTGTTCCATTTTGTTGTTGTTCTCCTTGGTTTATAAATTCATCTGCATCGCCAAATACATCATCTACTGTTGATGCATATACTAAGTTAAAATTTGATATCATACAAACTGACATTATTAGTACTAAAATTCCTGCTATTATTTTTCTCATGCTAAACCACCACCTTGTACTATACTCATTACAATTGAAAGTATATTTGTTATTGCAAATAACATAATTGCTCCTATAAAGTATGGAAGCATTGCTTTTTTGTATTCTGCTCTTTCTTCTACACTTCCCATCATATATTTAATTCCTAATACAACTAATACTCCAACTGATATAAATGAACCTACAAGTTGTATTACTCCTACTACATCATTTCCTATTTCTAGCACTCTATCTGCTCCTTGTGCTGATGTTGTACTATTTGGTGCCCAGTTATTTGGATTGAATTGTATTGCTTGTGATGTATTAGATATTGTAAATATCATTAAAATTGTTAATATGATAAAAAACATGATTTTTAATATCTTACTTTTTTTATTCATTTTTCTTCTCTCTTTCTTTATTTCTCTTTTATTCTATTATAACTTATATATTTTTCTTTTTCAACATTTTTAGAGTTTAAAACATGAAAAAATCCTCCATTTCTGGAGGATTCTAATTTACATTTGCTAATTCTAGCCACTTAGTCCTTGAGTAAATCCAAAGACGATACCAGCTATTGCTGATGCTGCGAATACTAAACCAGCACCAATTATGTATGGTAACAATGTTTTCTTGTATTCTGCTTTTTCTTCAGCACTACCCATCATGTATTTGATACCTAATACAACTAGTACTACAACTGATACGATTGAACCAATTGTACTGATTATTGTAACTATTTGGTTACCAATGTTTTGGATACCTGTTGTATCTGTTGATGCGTCTCCTGTTACTGTTGTTGATGGATCAGGAGCTGCTGTTGAAGCATATGAATATACATTTAAGAACATAACAGCTACCATCATTATAACCATTATTGCACTTACAAACATTTTTACTTTTTTATTCATACCCTTTTCCTTCCTTTCATTTTTGTTATATTAAAGTTAAAAACTTAATATCAAAATTGATTTAATCACTTATAATTATAGCATTATTAGCACATGATGTCAATTTTTTATAAGTTTTCTATTAGAATTATAACATCATTTTTTATTTTTTGGCAAGATGTAATACAAATTTAATTTATTTGTTTTATTTTTGTAATAATTATTTTTATTAATTTTTATTAATTTTTATTATTTTTTATATTATTATTAAAACAAAAAATCTTGTATCTATTATTTTTTAGATACAAGGTTTTATTTACCTGGCGGAGATGAGAGGGTTCGAACCTCCGCGCCGATTTCTCGACCTAACTGTTTAGCAAACAGTCCCCTTCACCACTTGGGTACATCTCCATATTATAAAAAATAAGAACAATAAAATCCTATGGTCTTATTGTTCTTTTTTATTTGGCGGAGAGGGTGGGATTCGAACCCACGGTACGCTACAAACGCACGCCAATTTTCAAGACTGGTGCCATAAACCAACTCGACCACCTCTCCATTTGTCTTGCGACAGTATTTATATTAGCATAAAAAACTGTCGCTTGTCAATACTTTTTTAGCTTTTTATTTCTAATTTTTTAGTTTTTTACATTATTATATTTCCATTAGAATTAATTGCCTTATCTATTGCTTCTTGTTCTTCTTCTGATACTGTATATTTAGATTTTCCATTTTCTACAGGTTTTGCATATATGTTTGACATTTCCCTAGAGTAAATACCATTTAAAACTACTCCATTATTTTTTTCATCTAGTAAAGCTAAAGTAAAGCTCAAATCACTTCCAGTATCTTTAAATGCATTATATCTTACTATTCCTACTTTTTGTATGCATTTACTTAAGTCATTATCTAAATTTTTTATATATTCTGCTAGTTTTCCATTGTTTTCTTCAACTTTTGCTACTCTATACATATATGTTTCTAAATCTTCTTCTATATTTTGACCATTTCCTAGTTTTTTTATAAATGTTTTATAATATTTATTTAATTTTACAAGTTTTATTATTAAAATTAGAAATCCTATAAATAGTATTATTGATATTACAGATATTATTAATAAAAACATATCTGTATGTAAAAATTCTATTATTTTGTCCATGTTATCATCCCATTTCTGTATTATTTTTTAGTTATTTAATTAATCCTAAAATTCTTTCTAAATCATCATTTGATGTATATTCTATTATTATTTTTCCTCTTCTTTTTCCTGCATCTACTTTTACTTTGCTTCCAAAGAAGTTTTGGAAAGTATTTTCTATATTTTTATATAGTACATGTTTTCTTTTTTGTTCTGCAACAGTTTCTTTTATATGGCTTTTTTTCTCTATTGCTCTTACTGTTGCTCCTGTTTCTATTAATTGTACTGCTGTTAAGTATTGTCTTTCTGGGTCTGTTATTGCAAGTAATGCTTTACAATGCCCATCTGATAACTTTCCTTCTTTTGCCATTTCTAAAACTCTTGGTTCTAGATTTAAAATTCTTAACCAGTTTGTAACTGTACTTCTATTTTTTCCAAGTTTTTGTGCAATTTGTTCTTGTGACATTCCATAATTATCTACTAATTTTTTTATCCCCATTGCTTTTTCAACTGGATTTAAGTTTTCTCTTTGCATATTTTCTATTAAAGAGATTTCTGAATTTACTTTTTCATCATCTTCTCTAATTATTGCTGGAATTTCTTTTAATCCTGCAATTTTTGAAGCTCTCCATCTTCTCTCTCCTGCAACAATGCTATAATATCCATCTTTTTTTGTTACAACTATTGGTTGTATTAATCCATATTCTTTAATTGAGCTTGCAAGTTCTTCTAATGCTTCGCTATCGAATTTTTTTCTTGCTTGGTCTTTGTTTGGTTCTATTTCTGTTATTTTTAAGTTTTTTAAAGTATCATTTTCTTGCATTTGCTCTTCTTCTGGAGCTGGGCCAAATAGAGCATCTAGTCCTTTTCCTAACCCTGTCATTTTTGCCATTTAAATCACTTTCCTTTCAATTTTTATTTATGCCATATGTTTTGCCTTTTTTTCTTCTTCATTTATTTTTAAAAATTCTTTTGCAAATTTCATATAGCTTTTAGCCCCTTTTGATCTTGGGTCATATTCTGTAATTGGCATACCATAACTTGGTGCTTCACTTAGTCTTACATTTCTTGGTATTACTGTTTTATATACTTTATTGTCAAAATATTTTTTTACTTCTTTTACTACTTGATTAGATAAATTTGTTCTTATATCATACATTGTAAGAAGTGCACCTTCTATTTTTATTTCTTTATTTAGGTGTTTTTTTACAAGATTTATTGTATTTAAAAGTTGTCCTAGTCCTTCTAAAGCAAAATATTCACATTGTACAGGAATTAATACACTATTTGATGCAGTAAATGCATTTAATGTAATTAATCCTAATGATGGTGGGCAATCTATTAAAATATAGTCAAATTCATCTTTTATTTTTTCTAATTTTTCTTTTAATCTTTGTTCTCTTGACATCATTGATACAAGTTCTACTTCTGCTCCTGCTAGATTCATATTTGCTGGACATAATTTCAAATTTTTAATTATTGTATCTTGAATAACTTCTTCCATTTCTACATCATTTACTAATATGTCATATGTTGAAAGTTCACAGTCTTTGTCTATTCCAAGTCCACTTGTAGCATTTCCTTGAGGGTCTGCATCGATTAAAAGTACTTTTTTACCTTTTTTTGCCAGTATTGTTCCTAAATTTACTGTTGTTGTTGTTTTTCCTACTCCACCTTTTTGGTTTGCTAATGATACTACTTTTCCCACTTTTCAAGCGCCTCCATTTTTAGTTAATTTTTACTTATATAGTCTTTTTATTTTACACTAATATAATATAAAAATATTAAAAAAAAGTCAATAAATTTTAAGTAATTTTTTGACTTTTTTTAAAGTTTTTTATTTAGTTTATTTAATCGGTTCTTTAGCAGGCATGCCAGGCTTTCTAGGGAATTTCATTTCTGTTTTTTCTATCTTTTTTATTATAATTATACTTCTTTTTATATCTGAATTTGGTAAATAAAAGTTATCTATATTTTCTACTTTTCCTCCTAAAAGTTTTATTGCTTTTTTTGCTTCTTCTAATTCTTCTTCTGCTTTATCACCTTTCATTGCTAATACCTTTCCTCCTATTTTTACAAAAGGAATTAGATACTCTGAAAGTGTAGACATATTTGCAACTGCTCTTGATGTTGATATATCATATTTTTCTCTATAATTTTTATTTTTTCCAAACTCTTCTGCTCTTCCATGGATGCATTCCATATTTTTCAATTCTAATTTTTCTATTACTTCATTTAAAAAGTTTATTCTTTTATTTAAAGAATCTAATAATGTTATTTTTAAATCTTGTCTTAGTATTTTAATTGGTATTCCAGGGAAACCTGCTCCTGTTCCTACATCTATTAGGCTTTTACTATCTTCTATGTATTTATTTATTGTTAGAGAATCTACAAAATGTTTTAAAATTATTTCTTCTTCATTAGTTATTGCAGTTAAGTTAATTTTTTCATTCCATTCTAATAATATATTCATATATAAATAAAATTTTTCTAATTGCTCTTCTGTTAATTCTATTCCTATTTGTTTTGTTTTTTCATATAAAACTTTTTTAAATTCTTCTTTTTTCATATTTTACCTTCCTATTTTCCTGTTTTTTGTTTTAAATAAACTAAAAGTACTGAAATATCTGCAGGAGAAACTCCTGATATTCTTGATGCTTGTCCTATTGAGTGAGGTTTAAATTTATTTAGTTTTTGTCTTCCTTCTAGACTTATTCCTTTTATTTTTTCATAATCTAGATCATCTGGTAAGATTTTTTCTTCTAATTTTTTAAATTTTTCTACTTGTGCTTCTTGAAGTTTTATATATCCTTCATATTTTATTTGAATTTCTACTTCTTCTTTTTCTTGTTTTGTTAATTCTGGCATATTTTTGTCTAGTTTACTTAAATCTTCATATTTTATTTCAGTTCTTTTTAGTAATTCTGCCATTTTTGTGCCTGTTGTAAGCTTTGATGTTCCTTTTTCTTCTAAGAATTCATTTACTTCCTTAGTTGGTTTTACGACTAATTTTTTTAGTCTTTCTATTTCTTTTTCTATATTTTCTTTTTTCTTTAAGAATTTTTCATATCTTTCATCAGATATAAGGCCTACATCATGACCTATTTTAGTTAGTCTTAAGTCTGCATTGTCTTGTCTTAAAAGCAGCCTATATTCTGCTCTAGAAGTCATCATTCTATATGGTTCGTTTGTTCCTTTTGTTACAATATCATCTATTAAAACTCCTATATAGGCTTGAGTTCTATCTAATATTAAAGGTTCTTTTCCTTTTATTTGGTTTACTGCATTTATTCCTGCAATAAGTCCTTGGGCTGCTGCTTCTTCATATCCTGATGTTCCATTTGTTTGTCCTGCCATAAATAATCCATGTATTCCTTTATATTCTAGTGATAATTTCAAGTTAGATGGATCTATACAGTCATATTCTATTGCATATGCAGGTCTTGTAAATTCTGCTTTTTCTAAGCCTGGAATTGTTCTATATAGGGCTATTTGAACATCTTCTGGAAGTGATGAACTCATTCCTTGTATATACATTTCTTCTGTATCTAAACCTACTGGTTCAACAAATGCTTGATGTCTTGGTTTATCACTAAATCTTACAACTTTATCTTCTATTGATGGACAATATCTAGGTCCTGTTCCTTCTATTGTTCCTGAAAATAATGGAGAACGGTCTAAATTTTTTCTTATTATTTCATGTGTTTTCTCATTTGTGTATGTTAAATAACAATCAACCTGCTCAAAGTCTTTTGGTTCATCTTCAAATGAGAATGCTTCTATTCCATTATCTCCTTTTTGTACTTCCATTTTACTAAAATCTATACTTCTTCTATTTATTCTAGCAGGTGTTCCTGTTTTAAACCTTACAAGCTCTATTCCTAGTCTTTTCAATGCTTCTGATAGTTTTGTTGCAGCAGCTACTCCGTCTGGCCCACTTTCTTTTTCATATTCTCCTATAAATATTTTTCCTTTTAAATATGTACCTGTTGCAACTATTACTGCTTTTACATTATATACTGCTCCTAAATCTGTTTTTACAGCTTTTACTTTCCCATCTTCTACTATTATATCAACTATCTCACCTTGTTTCACCTCTAGATTTTCTTGTTTTTCTAAAGTGTGTTTCATTTCTGCTTGATATTTTTTTCTATCTGCTTGTGCTCTTAAAGAATGCACTGCAGGGCCTTTAGAAGTATTTAACATTTTTATTTGTATCATAGTTTTATCTATGTTTTTTGCCATCTCTCCACCTAAGGCATCTATTTCTCTTACTAGATGTCCTTTTGAGCTTCCTCCTATATGTGGGTTACATGGCATATTTGCTATTGCTTCTAAACTTATTGAAAATATTAGTGTTTTCATTCCAAGTCTTGCACTAGCAAGAGCAGCTTCACACCCAGCATGTCCTGCACCTATTACTGCTATATCATAATTTCCTGCATTATATTCCATTTTTTCTTCCTCTCTTTTTTCTTTTTATTTTCCTTTTTATTATTTTTTTTATTTTTAATTTTAATCTTTACTTTATTCAAGAAAATGTTTCACAAGATGTTTCACAGAAATTTTCCAATTCCATATGAAACTGAAAAGTATTGTTCGCAGAGTGTTTGCAGTTAACACTTACCTTATAGGTATATTTGTCCATTTTGTACCATATTATTCTTAAGTCATTTTTTATTGATATTTGAATATCTAAACAGCAAATAACATTTTATAATAAATCTTTACTTATCGTTCTTTGATTTATGTTAATTTGTAAAAATAAATGATAATTTTTCGACAAAATCCGACAAATTACTATATGTATTTTTACTTTTTTAAATATTTTTTTAATATCTTAAATTAATATTAAACATTAAAATATTTATTGCTTTTATTCTTCTCGAGAATCGTTTTATTTCATTTTTATTTTTGTTTTCATGAAATTATATTTCTTAATGCAAAAAATCTTTTATTTTTGATTCTCGTGCGTTTTTTATTTTCCAAGACAGAATTTTGAGAAAATTTCATTTATTATATCTTCTGTTACTTCTTCTCCTGTTATTTGTGCTAAATCTTCTAAAATATTTTTCATAAATATTGCAATAATATCTAATGGCATTTTTTCATTTACTGTTTCTTTTGCTTTTTTTACATCTTCTATTGCTTTTGAAATTAATTCTTTATGTCTTATATTTGTAATTAACACTTCATTATCTAGATTTATTTCATTTAATCCAAATAATTTTTCTATTTCATCATATAGTTTTTCTATTCCTTCTTGTTTTAATGCTGATATTTTTATAATTTTAGAATTTGTCTTTTTTATTTCTTCATTATTTTCATCTATTTTTGTTTCTAAGTCCATTTTGTTTAAAATTATTATAGATTTTTTGTTTTTTGCAATTTCTAAAATTTCTAAATCTTCTTTTGAAAGCTCTTTTGAACTATCAAATATAGCGATTATTAAGTCTGCATCTTTTGCAATTTCTCTTGATTTTGATATTCCTATTTTCTCTACTTCATCTTTTGCATCTCTTATTCCTGCTGTATCTATAAGTTTTAGAGGAATTCCATTAATTGTTACAAATTCTTCTATTGTATCTCTTGTTGTTCCTTCTTGCTTACTTACAATTGCTCTATCTTCTTTTAGTATTGCATTTAACAAAGATGATTTCCCTGCGTTTGGTTTTCCAATTATTGCTGTTTTTATTCCTTCTTTTATTATTTTTCCATTATCAAAGCTTTTTTCTAATTTTTTTAAGCTTTTTTCTACATTTTCTAACATGTTTGAAATTTCATTTGTTGTAACTTCATCTACATCATATTCTGGGTAATCTATTGCTACATCGACATTTACCATCACATTCATTATTTCTTCTTTTATTTGGCTAATCTTGCGTGAAAGAAAGCCATCTAATTGTTTTATTCCACTTTTTGCTTCTCTTTCTGATTTTGCATTTATTACATCTATTACTGATTCTGCTTGAAGCAAGTCTATTCTTCCGTTTAAGAATGCTCTTTTTGTAAATTCTCCTGGCTCTGCTAAGACTGCTCCATTTTTTAGGCATAATTCTAATATTTTTTTTACAATTACATTTCCCCCATGTGAGTTTATTTCACACATATTTTCTGCTGTATAGCTTTTTGGTGCTTTGAAATATGAAACTAAAACTTCATCTATTACATCTTTTTTATCTACAATATGCCCATATTTTATAGTGTATCCTTTTATTTCTTCTATTTTTTGTTTGTTTTTTGCAACAAATATTTTATCTAATATTTCAAAACATTTTTCTCCACTCATTCTGATTATTCCGATTCCCCCAATTCCGAGGAGCCGTAGAGATTGAAGCTATTGTACTCATATTTTTTCCTCCATTTTTTTATATTGTTTTTTCTTATTTTTTTATAAATCCTTTTCTATTTTACCACATTATGTAACTTTTTAAAATAGTTTTTGGATAAATAAAAAGCCAAAGATAGATTTAATTTTACTTAAAATCTGACCTTTGACCTCTGATTTTATAACTTTTTATTTAATTATATTTCTTTTCTTTTATATGAAATAACTATTCTTCTATAAGGTTCTTCCCCTACGCTATTTGTTTCAACTCTTGGATTTTCTTGCAATTTTGTGTGTATTATTTTTCTTTCATATGCTTGCATTGGCTCTAATTTTACTGGTTTTCTAGTTCTTACTACTGTTTTTGCAATTTTTAGAGCTAATTCTTCTAATGTTTTTTCTCTTTTTGCTTTATATCCTTCTATATCTAGAATTACTCTTACTTTTTTATCTATTCCTTTGCTAGCTATTGTAGACATTATGTTTTGCATTGCATATAGAGTTTCTCCTCTATGCCCTATTAAAAATCCTAAATTGCTATTTTCTATGTTTACATTTATTCCTGTTTTTGTTGCTTCTACTTCGTATGTAGTACCTTCTGGAAGTTTAGTTACAAATTCTTTCATAAATTCTTCTAAGCTATTTTTTGCCTTTTCTTGCTCTTCTTCAGAATATTCTAATTCTTTTTTTGGCTTTATTTGAGCTTTTTTTGGTTCTTCTTTTTCTTTTAATGTTAATTGTACTTTTACTACTCTTGGAGCTAAGATACTAAAAAAACTTCTTTTATCATCACTATCAAGAACTTTTATATCTACACGACTTTTGGCAACATTTAATTCTTTTAGTCCCTTTTCTATCGCTTCATTTGTAGTCCTTCCCTCTGAAATAATAGTTTTTTCCATTTGCTTTTCCTCCCTAGAGTCTATTTTATAAATTTATTTAAGATTAATCTTTCTAATATCATTAAAATATTGTTTACTAGCCAATATAGTGCTAGTCCTAATGGTGCGATAAATGCTATAGAAATAGACATTATTGGCATCATCCAAGACATCATTTTGTTTGTTTGCATTACTGTATCCATTTCGTTTGCTTCTTCTTCTGTTATTAATTCTTTTCCTGTTGTTCCATCTATTACTTTATCTTTATTTTCTTTGTTTTTCTTTGTTTGCATTGATGTTGTAAGTTTTATTGAGATAAATGAAGATAAAATATATAGTGCTGGTATTATATATACAGTATAGTCTGACATGTTTTGTTGTGGTATTTTACTTAAGTCTAATCCTAAGAAATTCATTTGTAATGATAATTTTTTTGCACTTTCATCATCTGGATTCTTTTCTTGAAGCCAGTTTGCTTCTCTTATTAAATCAATTTCTGGATATATATCACTTACTTGTCTTCCATCTTCTTCTACTTGGGTAACATATTTATTTATATCATCTTGTGGTATTTTTTCCATAAAAGTTAATGGACTTCTTACTAAGTAAAAGATTGAAATTAATAATATAAATTGCACTATTGCTGTTAAACAACCACTAAATGGACTCATATTTTCTGATTTGTATAAATTCATCATTTCTTGATTTAATTTTTCTGGGTTGTTTTTATATTTGAATTGCAATGTTTTCATCTTGTCTTGCAATTCTGTGCTTTTTTTCAATGTTCTTTGTTGCTTTATAGATAATGGTAATAATATTATTTTTATTATTACTGAAAACAATATTATTGCCACACCGTAGTTATTTATTAGATTATATAAAAACTCTAGTAAATAACCAAAAATGTTAGCAAAAAACTGAAACATTTTATTTCCTCCTAGACTTATTTTAGTGGATCATACCCACCTTTTGAAAAGGGATTACATCTAAGGATTCTTTTTATGCCTAAAGCTATTCCTTTTACTGCCCCATATTTTTCTATAGCTTGTTTTGTATATTCTGAGCAAGTTGGATAAAATTTGCAATGAATATTTTTACTTTCAAGCCATGATGAAATATGTTTTTGATAAAAATTTATAGCTTTAATTAGTATTTTCTTCATTTTTTGACCTCAATATATTTGATTTTATGAAAATTTTTTCTATATCTTTTTTTATGTTCTCAAAATTTGCATTTTCTATTTTTTGCTTCTTTTTCCATAAAAAAACTATGCTATAGCCTGTATTTAGGTTATTTTCATTCAATCTATATACTTCTCTTATGAGTCTTTTTATATAATTTCTTTTGACTGCTTTTGCTATTTTTACACTTATAGCTAGTCCTAAAAAATTAATTTCTTTGTTTTTAGAATTTTCTTTTATTACTGCTTCTATATATTTTCCTGAAATATATTTCCCTTTTTGAAAAACTTGTTTAAATTCATAATTTTTTTTCATCATTTTTGTTTTTTTCATTTCTTCTATCCCCACTTTTTCTAAGGCAGAAACAAATGAAAAAAGGCTTTTCTAACCATTTTTATTAATTATTATGTTTAAAGGCACGCAAAACCATGCGGCCTTTTTACTAATTTTTTAATTAATAAAACATAAATTAGATTAAGCTGTTAATTTTTTTCTACCTTTTGCTCTTCTAGCTTTTAATACATTTCTTCCTGCTCTTGTTTTCATTCTTTTCATAAAACCATGTTCTTTCTTTTCTTGTCTGTTTTTTGGTTGATATGTTCTTTTCATTTTAGCACCTCCTACTGATTTCTTTTATATAATTTCTAGTTTCCTAGAAAAAGTTTGCATATTAACAAGTATATCGATTATATCTTAAATTACAAGTAATTGTCAAGCAATTTTGGGATTTTTTTTAATTTTTACTTAAGGATGCTTGATTTTGCGGATTTTAAATTCTCTTTATTTTGTTTTTCCTTTTTTTAAAAATTTTTGGTTTTTTTTGTAATTTTTTTGTAAAAAAAGGCTAGTTATCCACAGTTTTTTTATTCTTATCCACATTTTAAAAAAATTTTCCACAATTATATTGACTTATTATTGTAAAATTTGTTATTATATGAAAGTACAAAAAATAATAGCTATATACTTGAAAATAAAGGAATTTATGTTCGTATTAATTTTGTTTTCTATTACAAAAATATTACAAAGTTATCAACAGTTGTGGATAACTTTGTGGATAACTTTAAAAATGAAAGGGAGATACAAATGGCAGTTGAAAAAGAGCAATTAATCGCAAAAATAAAAGAGTTATTAGAACCAGAAGTAACTAAAATATCTTATGATACATGGATTATGCCATTAGACATCAGAAGTATAGAGGGAAATCATATAGTTTTTACAACAATATCTGAATTTCAAAAAGATTTTATCGAAAATAAGTATAGAAATCTAATATTTAACACTTTAAAGTATATAACAAATATGGATTGGACTTTTTCTGTTATTGATTTATCAAAAGAAGATGGGGGAGGAGACTCAAAAGAAATTATCACTGATGATTCAAATACTTCTCCTGCTGAAATAGAATCTAACAGATCTACTTTAAATCCAAAATATACTTTTGAGACTTTTGTTGTTGGAAATAACAATAGATTTGCTCATGCAGCAGCTTTAGCAGTTGGTAATGAACCTGCAAAATCATATAATCCACTGTTTTTATATGGTGGTGTAGGTCTTGGTAAAACTCACTTAATGCATGCAATTGGTAATAGGATTTTAGAAAATAACAAAAATGCAAATATTCTTTATGTTACATCTGAAAAGTTTACAAACCAATTAATTAATGCAATTAAAGACAATAAAAACGAAGCTTTTAGAAATAAATATAGAACAATTGATGTTTTATTAATTGATGATATTCAATTTATTGCAGGAAAAGAAAGGGTACAAGAAGAATTTTTCCATACTTTCAATTCTTTATATGAAGATGGAAAACAAATAATTATATCTAGTGATAAACCACCAAAAGATATTGCATTCTTAGAAGATAGGCTAAAATCAAGGTTTGAATGGGGATTACTTGCAGATATTTCTTGTCCTGATTATGAAACTCGTTTAGCTATTTTAAGAAAAAAAGCTCAAGATGAAAACATAATTATTGATGATATTATTTTATCAAATATTGCAAATAAAATAGATTCAAATATCAGAGAACTTGAGGGTGTATTTAATAAAATAGTTGCAAGAGCTTCACTTACACATAGTTCAATTACAATAGAACTTGCAGAAAATATTATAAATGACTTCAAATATGAGAGTGAAAAAGTTATATCTTGTGATTTTATAAAAGAAACTGTAGCAAAATATTTTAGCATTAATAAAGACGATTTATCAGGAAATAAAAGATCAAATGATATTGCTTTTCCAAGACAAATTGCAATGTATCTTTGTAGAGAAGTTGCTAATATGTCTTATCCTCAGATAGGAATGGACTTTGGAGGGCGTGACCATTCAACAGTAATGCATGCTTGCAAGAAAATTGAAAAAGAAGTAAAAGAAAAAAATAATACAAAGTTAATTGTGGATAGTGTGAAAAACATAATTATAAATGGCAAACAATAATCAAAGTTAATTGCTGAAAAGTTTTGAAAGATTTTGTCTAAAATTTGTGTTTGAAAAATAATTGTTTGGAATGGAGTAATTCAATTTATTCCTACGGAAGCAATGCATTAGATATCCACAGGTCATATGTTAATAACCTGGTTATAACATGTGTATAAGTCAAGTTATACACATTTGTAATATACGCCTGTGGAAAAAACATTAAGTTTTCCACAGAGTTATCAACAGTAATTTTGTTAGGGATTGTAACTATCAACATAGTTATCCACAGTTTCCACAGCACCTAATACTATTACTACTAAAAATATTATATTAATATATAAAATATATAAAGGAGGAAGCAAAATGAAAATAGTTTGTTATAAGGATAATATCCTAAAAGCTATTAATTCCGTAGTAAAAGGTGTAGCATCTAAGACTACAATGCCTATACTAGAAGGAATTTTAATTCAAACAAATGATGATGAAATAAAATTAACAACTTATGATTTAGAAATTGGAATAGAATATGTTATTAAATGCGATGTTAAAGAACAAGGAAGTACAGTAGTAAATGCAATAATGTTTAGTGAAATTATAAGAAAACTTCCAGATACTGAAATTAATATTTCTGTAAATAACAATAATTTACTAGAAATAGAATGTGAAGGAGCTTTATATAAACTTGCAACAATGAATCCTGATGAATTTCCAGAGTTACCAAAAATAGAAGTAGAAAATTCAATAGAAATCGAACAAAATGCTTTAAAAAATATGATTAGAAAGACAATATTTGCAGTAAGTTCTGAAGAAAGTAGACCAATTTTTACAGGTTGTTTGTTTGAAATTGAAAATAATAAATTATCTGTGGTTGCAGTTGATGGATTTAGATTAGCTTTAAGAAGCATGTATTTAAATAAACAAAGCAATAATTTTAGTGCAGTAATACCTGGAAGAACATTAAATGAAGTAAATAAAATAATTTCAGATTCTTTTGAACCAATAAAAATCGGAGTTTCAAAAAATCAAGCTTTATTTGAAATGGAAAATTGTAAAATTGTAACAAGAATTTTAGATGGAGAGTTTTTAAATTATAAAAATGTAATACCAAGCAATTGGGAAACAAGAATAAGAGTAAACAAAAACAGCATACAAAATTGTTTTGAAAGAATTAGCTTAATTTCATCTTCAGCTGTTGAAAAAGAAAAGAAATATCCTGTAAAAGTAAATGTTGATATAGGAAAAGTAGTAATTTCTTGTACAAACCAAACAGGAGATGCTAAAGAAGAACTATATGTTTCAACTGAAGGAAAAAATTTAGAGGCAGGATTTAATCCAAAATATTTCTTAGATAGTTTTAAAGCAATTGATGATGAAGAAGTATATATTGAATTTGGATCAAGTATATCACCATGTTTAGTAAAATCTGTTGAAAATAATGATTATACATATATGATTTTACCAATTAGATTAAAAGAAGATTAAAAGGAGAAATCCTTTTTTTCTTTTGAAGAAAATATTTTAAATTATCCACAAATAGTCAATAAACTGTGGATAACTTTTATTTTTATTAATTATTTTAAAAATGAAAAAAATAGAAAAAAATAGAATAAATTAGAAAAAAATAGAAAACAATAGATAATATATATAAAATAAGCTATAAAAAATTATAAAAAATCATAATCAAAAATATTGAAAGATTTTTAAGGATTTTAAAAACGAAAATTTAAATTTAAAAATGTGGATAACATGTGGATAAAAAATATTAAAAAATAAAAAAATAAATATTAAAAAAATTAGAAAAAAATAGAATAAATTAGAATAAAATAGAAAAAAAGAGAAAATGGGAGATATTTGATTAAAAATAAAAAATTAAATTATATTTAATTAAATAAAAATAATAAAAAATAATAAATAAATTAATTAATTAAAATAATTAATTATTAAAAAATAAAAAAATATACAAAAAAATATAAAAATATAAAAAAAATGACCTTTTAAAATCAAAAATAAGCCGATTTATTTTTTAAATAATATAATTTTAATATAAAAAAATAAATAAAAATTTTAAAAATAAAAATAAATATTAAAAAAACATTGAAAAATAAGCAAAAATAAATATTTTAAATTAAATAAAAATAAAAAATATAATTGCGAGAATCAAAAATAAGGCATTTTAATTTAAAAAAATAATTAATAAATTTAATTTAAATTTATTAAAATATATAAAAAAATAAATAAAAATAAATAAATTAAAAAATAATTAATTAAATAAAATTAATTAAATAAATAGAAAAATAAAATAAAAAGTGATAGAATAAAAAAGAATTTATTAACAATTGGAGAATAATATGTGGATAAATAAAATCAAATTAATTAATTTTAGAAATTATAAAAATCAAGAAATAGAATTAAATAATAATGTAAATATTTTTTATGGAGAAAATGCTCAAGGAAAAACTAATATAATAGAAGCAATTTTTTTAGGGAGCATGGGAAAATCATTCAGGACTAAAAAAGAAAAAGAAATGATTTTATTAAATGAAAATAATTTAGAAGTAGAAATTAATTTTGAAAAATCAGATAGAGATGGAAAAATAAAAATAAAAATAGGAAATAAAAAAGATGTATTTGTAAATGGAATAAAATTAAAAAAATTAAGTGAACTTTTAGGAAATATAAATACTGTAATTTTTACACCAGATGATATTAATATTTTAAAAGGTGGACCACAAAATAGAAGAAGGTTTTTAGATATAATGATAAGTCAGTTAAAACCTAACTATATGTATAATTTAAATTTATATCTAAAAACAATAGAACAAAGAAATAATTATTTAAGACAAATAAGAGATGAAAAAAAGGATGAAAATTTATTAGAAATATGGGATAATGAATTAGCAGAATATGCAAATATTATTTGTAAATATAGATACGAATTTATAGAAAAAATAAAAGAAAAAATTAAAACTATTCATAGTGAAATAACAGATAATAAAGAAGATATTGAAATTGAATATATTACAGAATGTATGGATAAAGAAAATTATTTAAAACTTCTAAAATCAAGAAGAAAATTAGATATAATTAAAGGATTTACAACAAAAGGTGTACATAGAGATGATTTTGTGATATATATAAATAAGAAGAGATTAGATATTTATGGTTCACAAGGTCAGCACAGAACTTCAATTCTTTCTTTAAAATTATCAGAATTAAATATTGTTTATGATGAAATAGGGGAATATCCAATTTTATTATTAGATGATTTTATGTCTGAATTAGATTCCAAAAGAAGAAATCATTTTTTAGAGAAAATAAAAAATACTCAAGTAATTATAACATGTACTGATAAAATAAATATTGAAAATAAAAATATTTTAATATATAATGTAAAAGATGGAAAAGTAACTAAAGAAAATTAAATAAATAAAACATTAAATTCTAGGGAGGAAGAACAATGGAAAAATACAAACATAAATATGGAGCAGAACAAATTCAAGTTTTAGAAGGGCTAGAAGCCGTAAGAAAAAGACCAGGTATGTATATAGGAAGTACTTCAGTAAGAGGACTTCATCATATGGTATATGAAATAGTAGATAACTGTGTTGATGAAGCATTAGCTGGTTATTGTACAGAAATAAATGTTGTAATAGAAAAAGGAAATATAATTTCTGTTAAAGATAATGGTAGAGGAATACCTGTTGAAATACATCCAAAAACTAAAATATCTACAGCAGAAACAGTATATACTGTTCTTCATGCTGGTGGGAAATTTGGTGGAGACAGTGGATATAAAGTATCTGGAGGTCTTCATGGTGTTGGTGCATCAGTTGTAAATGCTTTATCTACATGGACAGAAGTTACAATAAAAAGAGATGGCGGACTTTATCAAATGTATTTCGAAAAAGGAAAAACTGTAAAAAAACTAGAAAAGATAGGGGAAGCAGAAGGAACAGGAACAAAAGTAAGATTTTTAGCTGATGATACAATATTTGAAAGTTTAGAATATGATTATGATGTTTTAGAAAAAAGATTAAGAGAGATGGCATTTTTAACAAAAGGCTTAAAAATAACATTAGAAGACCAAAGAGAAGAAACACCTAAAAAAGTAGAATTTTGTTATGAAGGTGGATTAATTTCATTTGTTGAATTTTTAAATAAGAATAAAGAAAAATTACATAAAAATCCTATATATATAGAAAAAGACGGAGATGTACCACTAGAAATTGCTATTCAATATACAACAAGTTATTCTGAAAATATTTACACATTTGTAAATAATATAAATACAATAGAAGGTGGAACACACCTAGAAGGATTTAAAAGATCTTTAACAAAAGTATTTAATGATTATGCAAGAAGTCATAATATTTTAAAAGAAAAAGATAATAATCTTCAAGGTGAAGATATAAGAGAAGGAATAACAGCTGTAATATCTGTTAAAGTTAAAGAACCACAATTTGAGGGACAAACTAAAACAAAACTTGGAAATAGTGAAGTAACAGGTGTTGTTCAAAGTACAGTAAATGAAGCGTTATCAACATTTTTAGAAGAAAATCCATCTGTTGCAAAAGCAGTTTTAGAAAAATGTATTAGTGCATCAAGAGCAAGAGAAGCTGCAAGAAAAGCAAGAGAGCTAGTAAGAAAGAAAAACTCATTAGAAACATCTACATTACCTGGTAAATTAGCTGATTGTAGTAGCAAAAATCCAGATGAATGTGAAGTATATATTGTTGAGGGAGACTCTGCAGGAGGAAGTGCAAAACAAGGAAGAGATAGAAAATTCCAAGCAATACTTCCTTTATGGGGTAAAATGTTAAATGTTGAAAAATCAAGAGCAGATAAAATATATAATAATGATAAATTACAACCAGTAATTTTAGCAGTAGGTGCTGGAATTGGAGCAGATTTTGATATTACAAAAATTAGATATGGAAAAGTAATAATAATGGCAGATGCCGATGTTGATGGTGCACATATTAGAACATTATTATTAACATTCTTCTTTAGATATATGAGACCATTAATAGAAAATGGAAATGTATATTTAGCACAACCACCATTATATAAATTATCTAAAAAAGGTATGCAAGATATTTATTGCTATACTGATGAAGATCTAGATAAAGCATATAAAGAATTAGAAGAAAAAGGAATTGCAAGAGAACAATTAGGACTACAAAGATATAAAGGTTTAGGAGAAATGAACCCAGAACAATTATGGGATACAACTATGAACCCAGAAACAAGAATATTAGTTAAAGTAACTATGGATGATGCAATAAAAGCTGATGAAATATTTACTTTACTTATGGGAGATGAAGTTGAACCAAGAAGAGAATTCATTCAAGCAAATGCAAAATATGTTAAAAACCTAGATATTTAATTTAAAAAAATAAAAAATAATTTTAAATAATAATTAAATAAAAATAAATATAACAAAGGCATGTAGGAAATTTCCTACATGCCTTTATAAGTAAAATTAATAATAATACAAATATATATAAAATATATTTTCACTACAATACTATTAAATAAAATAAATTATCTAATAAATATCTTTCTGCAATATTATTATTAACTTTACACTATTATTATGAACAAAAATAAAATAATTATTCAAAAAAATTAAAAAATTAAAAAAAAATTAAATAAAATAAATTAATAAATAATAAATTAAAATAAAATAATTAATTTTAAAATAAAAATAAAAAATTAATTATAAAATAATAAATATAAATTTAAGGATAGAAATGAAAAAAACTAGACAAAGTAAAAAGAATAAAAGACAAAACTAAAATAAAGGTTAGTTTACCAAAAATAAAAGAAAATTATTTTAAAAAGTATTAATTTTAAAAAATAGAATTAAAAATAGCTTAGGCTTTTAAAGAAAAAAGGTATTTTTTAAAATATTTAAATTAATAAAAAATAAGTAAACATAAAAAGAAATAATTATTGTAGTAAAATGTAGAATAATGTCAAAACTTTATTATTGACAAAGACTAAAAATGGATATAAAATAAAAACAATAAAAATGAAATTTTAAAAATCAATTTTTGGGAGGTGAAAAAAATAAAAAAAGAGACAACACAAGAATGGATAAAAATAAATAAAATTTATTCAGATGGAATTATTAAAATAAAAAATAAATATTTAAAAATATTAAAAATAATTCCAATAAATTATAATTTAAAATCAGAATTAGAAAAAAATTCAATTTTAAATTCATATCATTTATTTTTAAAAACATGTAATTTTAATATTCAAATATTAATTCAAAGTACAAAAGAAGATTTAGAAAAAAATATAAATAATATAAAAAAACAAATAAATAAAAAAGAAAATTATAATTTAAAAAATATTTCAGAAAAATATATAAAATATATTAGAAATTTAAATTCTACAAAAAAATCTTCATCTAAAAATTTTTACATAATTATCAGTAATGAGAGAAATTCTGAAGATACTTTTTCCCAAGGGTTTGAAATAATTAAAAGTGATTTAAAAGAAAAATATTTTAAAGTCAAAGAGTGTTTATCTCGATGTGGAAATTCAGTTATAGAAATAGATGACAAAAAAGAAATTTTAAAAATTTTATATTCCTTTTTTAATACCAGAAAAGAAATTAATTTAAAATAAAAAATAATTAAAAAAATAAATAATAAATAAAAAATAATTAAAAAAATAAATAATAAATAAAAAATAAATAAATAAAAAAATAATAAAAATAATTTAAATAAATAATTTATTATTTTTAATTATTTAATTTTAAAATTTAGAGGTGATTTAAATAAAAAATAAAATAAAAGAATTTATTAAAAAAATAAAAAATAATAAAAATAAAAAAAATAATAATTTATTTTTAATAGAAGGCGGAATTAAAGATAAAGATATAATTGCACCATCATATATTAATTTAGAAAATCCAAAATATATAGAAATAGATAATCTATATTATGGAGGATTAATAGTTGTTAATTATTATAGAGAGCAGACAGATATAATTTTAAAAACATTAATAGAAACAAATATAAATATGAATATTTCTATATTTTATGAAAAACAAGATCCATATAAAACGATTAAAGATTTAACATATCAAATAGGAAATGTAGGAGTTGAATTAAAAGAAAGTAATCAAAATAGAGAAGATATAGATATTGCAGCTTTTACATATAATGATGCAAAATATATAAGAAGAGAAATTCAAATAAATAATGAAGATATATATTTTTTATATATTTATATAAATGTATATGCAGAAAATATTAAAGAATTAGAATATTATTTAAATAAAGTAGAAGGGATAGCTCAAAGTAAAGGAATGCAAACAAGAAGAGCAAACTTTAGGCAAGAGGAGCTATATTTAAGCACACTTCCAATTATGAAAAATTCTGAGGTATTAAAAGAAGTGGCAAAAAGAAACATATTAACATCTGGATTAGTTGCAACATATCCTTTTATATCATCTAGTATATTTGATGAAAAAGGAATATTTATTGGAACAAATATATATAATAATTCTTTAGTATTTATAGATAGGTATGATACTAATAAATATAAAAATGCGAATATATGTATATTTGGAACAAGTGGAGCTGGAAAATCTTTTTATACAAAATTATTAATACTAAGATATAGATTATTAGGAATAAAACAATATATTATTGATCCAGAAAGAGAATATGGACATTTATGTGATTCAATTAAAGGAACACAAATAAAAATAGGTCCAAATTCAAAAACATATATAAATATTTTAGACATAAGAAAAGAAAGTATAGAAGAAGGAGAAAGTCGGATATTTAGCAACAAAAATAGGAAAACTTGTAGGATTTTTTAATTTAATATTTGGAGAAATGAATGAAGAAGAAAAAGCTTTAATTGAAGAAAAATTAATAGAAACATATAAAATAAAAAATATTGATTTTAATGATGATAGTTTATATAAAGAAAATAAAGAAAAAATAATAGGAAAAGAATTTAAAAAATCGAAAGATATGCCAATATTAGAGGATTTATTTAATATTTTAGGAAAAGATAAAAAAACAAAAAAATTCCAAACAAAATTAATTCCTTTTGTAAAAGGTTCTATGAAATTTTTTAACAATTATACAAATATAGAATTAAATAATAATTTAATAATAGCAGATGTATATGATTTAGGAGAAGAAAATTTAAAATATGGAATGTATCTTTTTACAGATATTTTTTGGGATAAAATAAAAGAAAATAGAGAAGAAAAAAAGGCAATATACCTAGATGAAATTTGGAGATTAATAGGAGTTACATCAAATAAGGAAGTAGCAAGTTTTATATATAAAATATTTAAAACAATAAGAAAATATGGAGGAAGTGGAGTTGCAATAACACAAGATATATCAGATATATTCAGCTTAGAAGAAGGAATATATGGAAAAAGTATTTTAAATAATTCTAGTATAAAAACATTTTTTGCATTAGAAGAGGAAAATATAAAAATATTATCAGAATATGCAAATTTATCAGAAAAAGAAAAAATTGAAATTAAATCATTAAAAAGAGGAGAATGTCTGATGTTTGTTGGAGATAATCATATATTAACAAAAATTGAATCTTCAGACACAGAAAAAGAAATATTAGAAGGTGATAAAAATAAAGAAAAATATTATAACAGCTATAAATAATCCAAATTTAAACAATGAATTAAAAAAAGAAAAATATTTAAATATAGTAGGAAGAGACCTTCAATATAGAGAAGCAATATTAGAAATGCAAGAAATAAATAAAATAGATATTTTAATTATTTATGAACAATTACCAGGAAATATAGAAATAGAAGAATTAATAAAAAAAATAAAATTAAAAAATGAAAAAATAAAAATAATTTTAATATTAGAAAAAGAAAATAAAGAAAAAGAAATAAAATTAAATAAATTATATAATATTGATATTTATTATAATAATAAATTAAATATTAAAGAATTAATTAAAATAATAAATGAAAAAGAAATAGGAAAAGAAGAATTAAAAGAAGAAATAAAAAAATTAGAAAATATTATTAAGGAAAATAATTATAAAATAAATAATAAATTAATTAAAAATAAAAATAATATAAATAATAAAAAAACAGAAAAAAATATAAATAATGATTATAAAAATAAAATAAATAAAAAAGAAACTAAAAATAAAAGTATAAAATTAGAAAATAAGAAAAATGAAAATATAGACTTTTTTAATGACGAAAAAGAAAGTATATATGAAAAAAGGGAGCTAATAACAGCAACGGGAGGAAGCGATTTAGAAAATTTAATATTTTTAAAAAATTTAGCTCAAAATTATAAAAATCAAAAATTAAAAGAAAAAATTTTAATTATAGATTTTGAATTTCCAAAAGAAAATATTTTTAAAAATAAAAAAAATAATATTAATTTAATAAATAATAAAAATAAAATATTAGAGAAAATAGAAAAAATAGAAAAAAATAAAAATAATAAATTAGATAAAAAAATAAATAATAAAACAAAAAATAAAATAAAAATAGAAGAAATAGAAAAATTAATAATAAATAAAATTAATTCTAATATTTATTTTTTACAAAATTATTATTTAATTTTAAAAATTAAAAAAATAAATAATAATCTATATCAAAAAATTTTAAATCAAATAAAAAATAATTTTTCAATAATATTAATTAATTTAAAAAATGATTATAAATTAATTAATTTAAATAAAAAAATTATAGAAAAATCAACAATTGATTTTATCCTTTTATCCCCAAGTATTGAAGGAATAAAATATGCAAAAGAATTATTAAAATATTATGAAAAATCCAAAACAAAAGTAATAATTAATAAAAATATAAAAAGAAAAATAAATAAAGCAATAATTAAAAAAATAGTTAAATATAATAAAAAAATTTATTATTTAAAAATAAATAAAAAAAATAATAGAATAAATAATAAAATAAAAAATTATTTAATAAAAAATATAAAAAATAAAATTAATTAATTAAAAATATTTAAATTAAAAATAAAATTAATTAATAAAATAAATAAATAAAAATAAATAATTAAAAAAATTAATAAAAAATATTAAAAAATAATTTTAATTTAATTATTAAATAAAATATTTTATTAAAAATAAAGTAAATAATGAAAAATAAGAAAATAATTTTTTAAAAAAATTACTTAAATATAAAAATTTAAAATAAGTGATTTTAAGTTTTATTTTAGAAATAAATATAGAAAAAAATTGGGTTTACGAAAATATCAAATTGATATACAAAAAAATAAAAATTCATTAAAATAAAATATTAATAAATAATTAGGCATAAAAAGAAAAGAGGAAAAAAGTAATTTTAAAAAAAAAAATAAAAAAGAGGAAAAAAAAAAAAAAATAAATAAAAAAAAAACATAAAAAAAAATAAAAAAAAAAAAAACAAAAAAAAAAAAAAA
>CALXCM010000002.1 GCA_944386785.1 uncultured Clostridia bacterium
AAGAATGCAAGGATATAATGTTTTACATCCAATGGGTTGGGATGCTTTTGGGCTTCCTGCTGAACAATATGCAATTAAAACTGGAAATCATCCAGCTGGGTTTACAAAAACAAATATTGCCACTTTTAAAAGACAGTTAAAGATGCTTGGTTTTTCTTTTGACTGGGACAAAGAAATTTCTACTTGTGATCCTGATTATTATAAATGGACACAATGGATTTTTAAACAGTTATATAAAGATGGTTTAGCAAAACTTATTGAAATGCCTGTTAATTGGTGTGAAGGTTTAGGCTGTGTTCTTTCAAATGATGAAGTTATCAATGGAAGAAGCGAAAGAGGAGATTTTCCAGTTGTTCGTAAAAATATGAAACAATGGGTATTAGATATTCCTAAATACGCAGATATTCTACTAGATGGGTTAGATGATTTAGACTGGCCTGAATCTACAAAAGAGATTCAAAGAAATTGGATAGGCAAATCTGAAGGTGCGGAAGTTATCTTTAAAGTTGATGGTTTTGATGATGTTGATTTTACTGTATTTACAACAAGACCAGATACTTTATTTGGAGCTACATATTGTGTACTTGCTCCTGAACTTGATTTAGTTGATAAAATCACAACTCCTAATCAAAAAGATGCAGTAGAAAAATACAAAGTAGAAGCTGCTAGTAAGTCAGATTTAGAAAGAACTGAACTTAATAAAGATAAAACTGGTGTATTTACTGGAAGTTATGCTATTAACCCTGTAAATGGCAAAAAAATTCCTATTTGGATTTCTGATTATGTACTTTCTACATATGGTACAGGTGCAATTATGGCTGTTCCTGCTCATGACCAAAGGGATTACGAATTTGCAAGTAAATTTGGTATTGAAATCATTCCTGTATTAGAAGGTGGAGATATTTCTAAAGAAGCTTTCATAGGTGATGGATTACATATTAATTCTGATTTTCTTAATGGTTTAGACAAAGAAAATGGTATTAACAAAATAATTCAATATCTTGAAGAAAACAATATTGGAAAGAAGAAAGTTAATTATAAATTACGTGAATGGATATTTGCAAGACAACGTTATTGGGGTGAACCTATTCCTATTGTTTACTTAGATGATGAAATGAGAGCTTTAGCAGATGATGATTTACCTCTAATTTTACCAGAACTTGAAGACTATGCTCCTTCAAAAACTGGTGCTTCACCATTATGCAAAGCAACAGACTGGGTAAATACTACATTTGAAGGAAAACCTGCAAAAAGGGAAACAAGTACAATGCCTGGTTCTGCTGGTTCTAGTTGGTATTTCTTAAGATATATAGACCCTAAAAATGAAAATGAATTTGCAAATAAAGAATTACTAGCTCATTGGCTACCTGTTGATTTATATGTTGGTGGACCAGAACATGCTGTTGGACATTTATTATATTCAAGATTTTGGAATAATTATTTGTATAATAAAGGACTTGTTCCAGTAAAAGAACCATTTGCAAAACTTCGTCATCAAGGTATGATTTTGGGTACAAATGGAGAAAAAATGAGTAAGTCTAAAGGTAATGTTATTAATCCTGATGATATGGTTAAGCAATATGGTGCAGATAGTCTAAGATTATATGAAATGTTTATGGGACCAATAGATGCTGTTAAACCTTGGGATGTTAACGGTATTGAAGGAACAAAGAAATTTTTAGACCGTGTTTGGAGATTATATGTTGAATCTGGTAAAATAAAAGATGCTCCAAATAAAAATTTAGAAAGAGATTATCATTTTACTGTAAAAAAAGTTACTAATGATTATGAAAATATGAACTTCAATACAGCTATTTCTCAAATGATGATTTTTATAAATAATGCATATAAAGAAGATGTTTTACCATTAGAATATGCTGAAGGATTTTTAAAATTATTAAATCCAGTTGCACCACATATTACAGAAGAATTATGGAATATTATAGGGCATGATGGTTCTATAGCATATGAAAAATGGCCAACTTATGATGAATCAAAAACTATTAATAATGAAATTACTTTACCTATTCAGTTTAATGGTAAATTAAAAGGAACTATTCAAATTTCTTTAGATGAGGATGAATCTTCTGTTAAAGAAAAAGTTCATAAAGCTATTGATTCAAAATTAGATGGAAAAACTATTGTTAAAGAAATATATGTAAAAAATAAAATTTACAATATTGTTATAAAATAAATTTTTAGCCTATTAAGTTTAATTAAGCCTAATAGGCTTCTTTTATTTGTTTAAGATCTTTTTCTAGATAATAAATTTTGTCATCTTGTTTTTCTATTTTTCTTTCACAATTATTTATTCTACTTTCGTGTTCTTCTATTTTTTCACGATTCATTGTGAAAGCATCAAATAATGCTTCTAATTTTTTGCCATGTTCTACTTCTATTTTTGCAACTGTCATACTTATATTTCTTACATCTTGTTTTACTTCTGCAATTTCTTTTTGTAATTGTTGTTGAACTTCATCTATTTTTTGTTCTATGTCTTTCTTCATTTGTTGCTGACTTTCGTTTATTTTTTGTTCTATATCTTTTTTCATTTGTTGCTGATTTTCATATATTTTTTGTTCTATAGATTTCTTATATTTTTTATTGTCTTTTTTCATTTGTTGTTGTTCTTCATATATTTTTAATAGTAGTTTATCTCTATCTATCTCTGTCATGTTTTTCCTCCTTTCTATTTTTATTGTATCGTTATTATATATCTCTATGGTTAATATGTCAATAATAAAGTTTTGACAATATTCGACATTTTTTGTAACTAAAATGTAATTATTATTTAATATTTTTGTCATACTATTGCTTTCTTTTTATAGTATAATATTTATAGTATAAAAAGGAGTTTTGTATTTATGAGTATAGAATCAGACTTAAAAAAAGATGGAATAGAAGTAACACAAAAACTAGATACTTTAACGATTAATTCTATAGCTAGAAACATATCAGCTAAGATATGTGATTTTTTTCCACAGCTTGGATTTAATAGAAATGAACTTTTCATTAAATTATCTAGGTTAAATATGTATCGTGCAAAAATGCCTGAAGGAATGGCAGAAGCTAATTACTTTTATAAAAATACATCTATTTATTTTAATGAAAACATCGCAGATGAAGATTTAGAAGAATTTGCTATTCATGAATGCATTCATTATATTCAAGAAGTAAAAGACAAAAGAAATTATTTAATTAGAATGGGACTTTGTGATTATACTGAATTTAAAATTTACGGACTTGGATTAAATGAAGCAGCTGTTCAACTTATCTCATCTAAGATTAATGGTATTCCTAAAGAATATGTTAAATATTTTGGAATAAGTTTTGAGACAATAAGTCCTTCTTATTATCCATTAGAATGCTGTTTAGTAAATCAATTAGCATATTTAGTTGGAGAAGATGTATTATTTGAAAGTACTATTAGAAGTAACGATAATTTTAAAAATTCTTTCATTAATGCTACTTCACCTAAAACTTTTATGACAATACAAAATTCTATTGATGATATTTTAAATAAAGAAGAAGAGATTGTAAAATTAAATAATAAAATAGCTCAAATTGATGACAGAAATAAAAGAGTTGATGGAATGCTAAAAAAGATTGATGAATTAAAAAGTGAAATTCTTTTAGTATTTATGAAAACTCAAAATTTAATTATTTCTAGCTATTTTGATAAAGCTTTTGATAATATTTCTACTTTGGAAGATGTTGAAAGTTACAGAAGGAAATTATATTCTTTTAAAGATTTTCTTGGAGTAACAGAAGGTTATACATATTTTAATAATTATTATGTTTCTAAAATGGAAGCTTTAGAAGAAAAATATAATTTATTAGAAAATGGAGAAGTTGTTCAATCTTTGAAGATAATTTCTAAAAAAGAAAATAAATTTATAAAATTTATAAATATGATTAAAAACTTTTTATTTAAAAGTTCAAAAGAAAATGCTAGTATAAATACAAAAGATTAAATCAAAAAAATATTTTAAGGAAATTAGATAAATTCTAATTTCCTTTTTTTAAATCTTCTATAATTGAATTTGCTGCATCTCTTCCAGATCTTGCTGCCCAAGCGACAGTTCCTTTTACTCCTGCCAAGTCTCCTCCTGCATATATTTTAGGATTTGAAGTTTTATAGTTTTCATCAACTTCGATATTTCCCCATTTATTTAAATTTAAACCTAAATCTTTTACAAATTCTTCTGGTTTTGAACCTAGAGCCATTATTATATAATCTGTATTTATTTGATAATTACTTCCTTCCACATTTACTGGTGATAGTCTTGTATCTCCTTCTTTTTGAATTAATTTAGTTTTTATTAATTCTGCTTTACAAACATTGTTATTTCCTATTATTTTTACAATATTATTTTGGAACATAAAGTTAATTCCTTCATTTTTTGCATCTTCTATTTCTTTTGCTTCTGCTGGCATTTGTTCTCTTGCTCTACGATATATTACATTTACCTTTTCTGCTCCTAATTTTTTTACAGTTCTTGCACAATCCATTGCAACATTTCCGCCACCTATTACACAAACTGTTTTTCCTTTATAATCAGGATGTAAATTATATTCTAAAAGTTCATTTCCGCCATAAACTCCATCTAATTCTTCTCCTTCTACTCCCATTTTCGAAGAAACATTTGCACCTATCCCTAAAAATACTTTGTCATAAGTTTTTATTAATTCTTTTAAAGATAGATTTTTTCCTAGCTCTTTTTTATATTCTACTTTAACTCCTAAAGCTAATATTTTATTTACAGTATCTTCTACTATTTTTTTAGGTAATCTAAATTCAGGAATTCCGTGAACTAAAAGCCCTCCTAAATAATCGTATTTTTCATAAATAGTAACATCAATTCCTTTTCTTGCTAAGAATGCTGCACATGTTAGACCAGAAGGTCCACCACCAATTACAGCAACTTTTTTATTTAAGTTTAATTTTTCTTCTTTTTCATAACATCTTAATAAACTTTCTTTATTGTCTTTTTCCAAGTCAAAAGTATATGCTTCAAGCTCTCCTATAGATACTGGCTCTCCTTTTATTCCTCTTACACATGAGCCTTGGCATTGTTTTTCGTGTGGGCATATTCTTCCACATACTCCTTGTAAGACTGTTGTTTGTGATAAAATTTCATAAGCTTTATCAAAATGATTTTCTTTTATTTCTTTTATAAATGCTGGTATATCATTTTCAAGTGGACAACCTTTTTTAGAACATGGTTTAACCTTACAATTTAAACAATAACTTGCTTTTTCTTCTATATTCATTTTTATATTTGTTCCTTTCAAAAGTGAATTTATTTTGCTTCTACATTTTATGACATTTAAGTTTATTAGTCAATTAAACTGACCTAACCGTTTAATTTATTTCTTTTAACACAAGTTTTAAATCATTTATAAAGTCAATCTTTTTTGTTTCATCACGAAGAAGTGCTGCTGGGTGCCATGTTGGCATATATTTAATACCTTTTTTCTCAAACCATTTTCCTCTAGAAGCTGTAATTCCATATTCTTTACCTAAAATATGTTTTAGAGCAACACTTCCGAAGTAATACTATAATTTCTGGTTTTACTAATATTACTTGATTTCTTAAATAATTCATGCAAGCTATACATTCATCTTCTTCTGGATTTCTATTTTGAGGAGGTCTACATTTTACAATGTTTGCAATATATACCTCTTCTCTTTTTAGTCCAATTGCTTGGAAAGCCATATTCATTAATTTTCCTGCTCTTCCAACAAAAGGTTCTCCGAAGCCTATCTTCGTCTGCTCCAGGTCCTTCTCCTATAAACATTATTTTTGCATTTTTATTTCCTGTACCAAAAACAATATTTTGCCTTGTACTATATAATTTACATTTATTACAACCTTTAATTGATTCTTCTAATTCTTCCCAATTATCAAACATATCTTTTCTTCCTTTTTATTTATTTCTCTATTAATATATAATTTTATTCTAATTTAGTCAAATTTTAAAAGGTATCAATAATATATTGATACCTTTTTTGACTTTTAATATGAAGTTATAATTTGGGTATATCTTCTAGATTCAACTTTCCTGAATATAGTCCTGTAAGTTGGTTACTATCCAAAGAACCTGCTTTTATTAAAGCTTTTGCAATTATATCTAATTGTTTTTTCTTTCTTTTTAAGACTTTTTCTGCTAAATTGTAGCCTTCTTCCAAAATAATATCTACTTGTTTTGTAAGTTCCTCTTTTTGTTTATCAGACAAGTACTCAAGTTCAATTCTTTCATTTTCTACATAACTGTTATAGTTTCCTAAAATATCAGTATTTTGAGAAAACATTCCAAATTCTAGTACCATATTTCTAGCAATTTTAGATGCCCTCATTAAATCATCACTTTTTCCTGAGTTAGCATAAAAACCATTTAATAACATTGCTTTTTCTCCTGCAAGCAATTCAGCAATTTCATTAATATAAAATTGCTTTGTTTTTATTTGGTATTTATGTCTTTTTTCAATTATAATGTTTGCACCCAAATAATCATCAGCTGGAATTATTGTTACTAATTCAACTTTGTTTGAATTGCCTTTCAAAGCCTTATTTAAAATATAATGCCCTGTTTCATGATATGCTATTTGCTCAACATCTTTTTTAGACATTTTTTTGAAATCTTTTACATTTTCTTTATGAACTTCTAAAATATCCTCTTCTTCTAGCTCTTCCTTTTTCTTGTTTTTTGCAATTACCATTGCATTATCTAAAATATCAACAGTTCTTGCAGGATTTGCCGTATTAAAGTTATATTTTGAAGCCTCCATAACAGCATATTCAAAGCTTCTTTCTGGAACTTTTACTTTATGAAATTCTTCAAGTTGTCTTACTTTACCTGAAAGCATTCTTTTTAATTCTTTTATTTTCGGTTCTTCTACTTCAACAATTTGGAATCTTCTTCTTAAAGCACCATCAAATGAAAAATATTTTTTGTATTCTTCATCTGTTGTCGCTCCAATTATTTGTACCTTTCCATCTGTAAGGATTGGTTTTAAGCCATTTGCTAGGTCATAAGAAGAATTAGCACTTCTTCCTGCTCCTATAATATTATGTATTTCATCTATAAATAAAATAACATTATTTTGGGATAACAAGAATTCTTTTAGCGATTTTACTTTTTCCTCAAATTGCCCTACATATTTTGTATTTTCCATTAATCCTTCAAAATCTAATCTATAAACCTTTTTACCTTTAAATTCATCTGGACATTGCCCTTTTTCAATTCTTTCAGTGATTCCTTCTACTATTGCCGTTTTTCCAACTCCTGATGGTCCTTTTAAAATTACTCCACGGACAGTCATTTTTTGTAATAAATTAAAAACTTTTTTAATTTCATCATTACGACCACAAATGATATTTCTTTTTTTCTTATCTACCTTATCATTCATTAGTTCAAACATTTTATCATTTTTCGGTGATGTACTATTATATCCTTCACCCAAAAAATTTTCTATGTAGTTATCTCTAGCAGACAACATAACTTCTTGGTCTATTTCTTTGATTTCATTATTTAAATATTTCGATATTGAAAAATGTTGTCTAATCTCTACAATATCTATATCATAAGTATCTTTTAAATATGACCAATATTTACTTTTAAATTGAACTAATGCGACTGTCAAAGCAGTTTCATCAACTTCTTTTAATCCTTTCTTAGTTGCTAATTTATATGCATCTTCTAAAACCTTTATTACTTCTTTTGAATAAATGTAATTATGGTCTTTAAGATTATAAAAATTGTCAACAAACTCTTCGTTTAGAGTTGAAGCCATAATAATATCATAATTTAAAGCTTCTTCTTCAAATTCAGGATAATTCAAAATTAAAAAGTGATTTAATTTTGATTGTGCCGAGTTGATAAGTTCGATGATTAATATATCTGTGGTTACTTTCCGTACATTTCTTAGTTCCATCATTCTTAAAGCTGCATCTTCTAAGTACCTTTCTACCCGATTGCTCATTTTACAATTAACATTCATATATTAAGCCCTCCTTCTGCATATATAATGCTTCTTTATTATATATCCGGTTTAGTTATTATGTCAATTGTTTGGGCTTTTATTTTACACATTTTTCTATTAATTCAATTTTTTCTTCTTTTGTTGTATCAATTCTTGCTTTTGTTCCTATTGGAATTACAGTTTTTTCTTCTATATGTCCAAAATTATTTGATTTAATAATTGGAAATTTAATATCATCACCTAGTACATCTAATATGATTTTTTCTAAAGATATTTTACTTTCATGTTCATAATTTCCAATCCATAAACCTTTTATTTTATCAAAAACTCCATTTTGTTTCATATAATATAGATAATTACTAGCAAGTGCAGGACTTGTTTCAAATCCTAATTCTTCTAGAAACAATATTTTATTTTCAAAATTTACTTTATATTTTCCTTCTACTAAACCTCTTGTTAAACTTAAGTTTCCACCTATTAATTCCGCTTCTATCTGTCCTTCTTTTATAGTTTTATAACCAAATGTAGTTTTTCCAATTTCTAAATAACCTTCTGCAAATCTTTTAATTGCCTCTTTATAGCTATAATCTGTCTCATCAGTTGCAATTGTTTTAAAATTTGTACCACTAAATGTAACAAGACCTGTTTTTGCAGTAATAATATTTGTAAGTGATGTAATATCACTATATCCACATACTATTTTAGGATTTTTACTAATTACTTCATAATCTAAATATTGGAATACACTATTTGAGTTTTCTCCTCCTTTTGCACACCAAATCATTTTTACTTGCCTATCAGCAAACATAGAGTTTATATCTTCTGCTTTTTCTTTTGCTGTGCTACTATATTCATTAGTGTTAGAAAATAAATTTTTTGAAAACTTTACTTTAAATCCACTTTCTTCTACTATTTTTCTTGCTCTTTCTACTTCTTCTATATTTTCTCCTACTATTGGATTTGATGGTGCAACAACTCCTATTATATCTCCTTTTTCTAGTTTAGAAGGTATTATTTTTTTATTATTCATCTTATTTTCCTTTCTAAGGTTTTTTAACATTATTTATTTTAATAAAACTAATGCAGTATTTAAACCGTAACCTTGTTTTTCAGCTCTATATGAGTGAATAATATCAGAATTACATACACTACAAATTTTGCTATCTATAATATTTTCTTTCTTCAAGCCTTCATTTTCTAAAATAATTTGATTTATTAAAACTGTATCAATATTCCATTTTTTATTTGGTATTTTTTTCTCTATTATTTTATCTAAATTTTCTTTTCCTAAATCTTTAAATTCTTCTTCAAATAGGCTCTTAACATCATTTTCTACTTCAAAGTGACATTTTCTAATAGATGGACAAATACAGCAAATGATATCTTCTGGTTTGCAATCAAATTCTTTTTTCATTTTTTCTACTGTTTTTACAGAAATCCTTTGAATGGTTCCTCTCCAACCTGAATGTACATTTGCAATTACTTTTTTTATAGGGTCAAAAAACATTAATAATATACAATCTGCATTTGTTGTAGATAATATTAAATTCTTTTTATTTGTAATTAATCCATCTGTATTGTTATATTCTTCTTTATTAAAGTCTGGTTTATCTTTCTCTATTTTGTTTTCTATAATTTTAACATTATCAGTATGTCTTTGATTTGTCTTTACTAAATTTTTATAATCACATCCAATACTTTCGCAAAGCTCCTTATAATCTTCTATAGCTTTATCATATTTTTCTTTTTCTAAATTTGCTCCACCTACTTTTGCTGTTCTAAAGTTTTTATCTATTCCTAATGAATATGCATGAGTTATTATATCTTTATATTCTAACAATTTTCTAAATTGAAGATATTCTTGTTTTCCTTTTTTTATATGAATAACATTTTCATTTGATAAATCCATAACCTAAATCTTCCTTTTCATATTTTCTATTATTTCTTGTTTAGATTTTTCAGGGATATAGTTGTACTTATTGTCTGCAATTTTGGGATTAAATCCACAAATTGATTTATATTCACAATATTCACATGGGGTTTTTCCTTTTTTATAATATGGTTTTAAATCAATATTTCCACTAAAAATTTCTTTTGAAATTTCTTTTATTGTTTTAAATATGTAATCTTGTAAAACTTTAAACTCGTCTTTAGTTACTCCACTAGTCCATTTTTCATTTATTGTTCCAGATGATGTAAGTGCTGCTGGGACTAATTTAGAACTTCCAGATTTTAATTCTTTATCATTCATTTTTATAATTTTTACATCTGCTATAATTAGCCCTTTCATTCTAAAGTTTTTTCTAATCATATTTTCTATTTCTTCTTTTGTCATTTTTTTATTAGCTTTTACCATTTGTTCTAATAAAGAAAAATAGAAAATTCCAGCAGGTATTATATCTTCTTCTTTACAAATTGCATCCATATATGTTAAAAGTTGAATTTGAAGCCCACCATATACTTCATTTAAGTCAATATTTTTTGCAGATGATTTATAGTCTATAATTCTTAAGTATTTTCCGGTCATCGCTTTTTGCTGTATCTATTCTATCAATTTTTCCTGTTATTTCAACTTTTTTTCCATCTTCTAGTTCTAACAATATTGGTTTATATTTTCCATTTTTACTAAATTCAACTTCTGTTCCTTCTTCATTAAAATCACTATATATTAGTGTCTCAATTATATATTTTAAAGCTTTTGAAATTATCTTTTTTAGTCTTTCTACTAATACTTTATATCTAGCAGTTGCTGTAAAAATATAGTTTTTATCAAATTTTAAGTTTTTATCTATTATTTTAGAGACAATTTCTAAAATTTCATTTTCTTCTAATTCTGCTAGGTTTATGTTTTCTTCTCTTATAATGCTAAAAAATTCATCAATTGTTTCATGCATGAATGAACCTGTATTAAAACTTTTTATTTTTAGTTCTTCTTTTTCTTTTAATCTTAATCCATATTGTAAATAATATGAAAATGGGCAACTTCTATATTTTTCAAGTCTTGATATGCTTGTTTTTAAATTGTTTCCATATAGTTTTTCTATGTTTTCCTTTTCTATTTTATCTGGCATATTTGTATAAATTATTGCTTTTATATCTTTTTTTAGTTTTTCTTTAAAATCTTTTCTTCCTTCATAATATTTATATATTTGATACCAAATTTCGTCTATTTTTTCATTTTTAGTTAAATGTGATATGTTTTCTATTAATTCTTCATATGTTACTTCTATATTTTCTAAATCATATTCTTTTTTTATTACATCACTTTTTTCTTGTAATTTTGGAAACATTTTCTTTAATCTGTATATATATACTGAAGGTCTTAAAGATTTTCCTTCACTATCACTTGAACTATATGAAAAATATATCATCTCTTCGGCTGTTGTAAATGCTTTATAGATATTAAATTTATCTTCATATAGATTGTCAATTGTTCCTTTTGCAAGTTCTATTCCATCTTGTTTTAGAACTTCTCTATCTTTATCATTAAAAAAACCTTCATCTTTTGAAAGACTTGGAAATACTCCGTCATTTAGTCCAATTAAAAATACAACTTTTATTTTGTGACTTCTTGACCTATCTACATCGCCAAAAACCACTTGGTCTTTTGTTCCTGGTATTTTTCCAAGACCATTATTTGCTAAACCTATTTTTACTATTTTTTGATATTCGTCTATCGTCATTTTCTCATCTTTAAATATATTTACCATTTCATCAAATATATTTATTATTATTTTATAACTTTCTTTATATTCTTTACTTAGTTCTAATAAGTTTTTATCTTCTAATTCTTTTTGTTTATTTAATATTTTTTCTTCTATATTTTGATTTATTATAAAATTATATATTGATTTTGTTATATTTTCTGCCGTTTTTTCTTTTTCTATTTCTTGTTTTAATTTTTCTAGTGGTTCTATTACTTGTTTTCTTATTTCATTTAATCTTTCTACTTCTTCTTTTTTGTCTTCTATTTCATATTTAAAGTCGGCTTTCCATTTATAGTAGTCTATTCCCCATTTTATAGAATAGTTTTCTAGTTTAAATATTTCATCTTTTTCAATATTATTAAATCCTAATTTTAAGTAACTAAAAATAGAGTCTCTAGAAAAGTTTTTTGACAATATTTCTAAAATCGAAAGAACATATTGCACAATTATATTTTGGTTTAAGTCTCTTTTTTCGTCAATAAATACTGGTATATTGTATTTTCTAAATATTGCTCTTACTAATGAAGAATATGTATCTATATTTTTAGTGATTATTGATATGTCTTTATATCTTAAACCTTTTTTTGTTATTAGTTCATTTATATCTTTTGCTACTTTTTCTACTTCAGAATAGTAGTTTTTTGCAAGAAATACTTTTATGTTTTCCACATTTTTTTCATATTTTGTGGATTTTGTTTTACAAATTTCTTCACTTAAGAATTTTAATTCTTCTGTTTTAAATCTATAACAATTTTCTAGACAAATTGGTTCTTCTAATTTTAAGTTGTTTTCATCTATTAATCTAATTATTTTTCCTAAAGTTTCTTTATTTGAATAATATATGTCTGTATCTTTATTTTTTGCATATTCTAATTTATCTATTGTAATTGTAAGTGTTACTTTTTTTGCATATTTAATCAGCTCTTTTAAAATTTCATATTCTTGATGAGTAAATCCAGAAAATTCATCTATATATATTATGCTATCTTTTAACCAATCTAATTTGTTTATATTTTTTGCCAAAATTGTTAAAAGGTCTGTTTCATCAATATATTTGTCTTTTATTTGTTTTTCAAAACTTTCATATATTGATGTCATATCTTGTAGTTTTGACTTTAAATATACATCTTTTCCATTTTCTATTTCTTGTTTTAAATTTTCTATCGTTATTCCATGTTTTTTAAATTCTGTCATGGCTGTGATACATAAATCTATATTTTCGTCTGATTTACCTAAGAATTTTAAATTTTTCTTTTCTTTTTCTAATATCGAAAAAACAAGCATTGCTTTTCCAGTTTTGCTTAAATTAGTATTTTCTACTCCACCTATTTCATTTACTGCTCTATATGCCATTCTACTTAAAGTAATTACTTCTGCATTTACAACTGCCTTTCCTTTTGTAGCTTCCATTAATTTTCTTTCTGCTGTAAATGAGAATTGTTCTGGAGTTATTATATATATCTTTTTTTCTTTTCCTTCTTGTAATAGCTTTCCTATTTCTGAAAAACAAAAACTGCTTTTTCCGCTTCCTGGTTTTCCATATACTATTCTTAGTCCCATTTAATCCTCCAAATTAATTTGCTTTTTTTAAGCTTCTCTTCTCCAATAGAATAAATATTGCTGTGCTAGTCCTGCTAAATCTCCAAACTTTTCTTTTGCTAATTTTTCAATCTCTTTTTTATTTACTTTTGTTTCATCTTCTTTTTTTATGTATAAGTCATTCATAACTCTTCTTACCCATACATCAATTGGAAATACTTCAAATCTTTTTAAATCTGAAAATAGCAAAATACAATCTGCAACTTTTGGTCCTACTCCTGATAGTTCTAAAAGTTTTTCTCTAACTTCCATTGTATTTTTATTTTTTTCTAATTCTTCTAAATTAACTTTTCCTTCTAATATCATTTTTACTGTTTCATATAGCCTAATATCTCTAAAACCTAGTCCTAAATCTCTGTATTCTTTTACACTTACATCTTTTAGGCTTTTAGCTGTTGGAAATGCATAATATTTTTTACCATTCCATATTATTTCATTTCCATATTTTTTAGATAGTCTTTCTATTATTCCTTTTATTCTAGGTATATTGTTATTTGCAGAGATTATAAATGAAATGATTGTTTCAAATAAATCTTGGTTTAAAATTCTAATTCCTTTTCCATATTCTATGCTTGTCTTCATATTTTCATCTATTTTTGAAAGTTCTTCTTTTATTTTCTCATAATCTCTATTTAAATCAAAATATTCTTCTACAACATCTTTAATATTTCCATTGCAAACACCTTTAAATGTTATTTCTTTATCATTTTTTGATACATTTAATACATTTCCTTTAAATACTCCTGTATAACTTCCATCATCTTCTTTGTTCCATCTAAAGCATTGCCCACAATCAAATATATCTTTTAATTCAAATGAGTCTATATTTTTTATTTTGTATATTTGTTCTTGCATTTTTTCACCTTCTAATTTTATTTTCTTCTTTATTTTATACTAATTTCAAAGGTTTATCAATAGGAAATTTCAAGCAAAAAGCAAAGTTTAAGCAATCTTTCTATTGACAAAAGTTAATATTTTTGGTATTATTTTAATGTTTTTAGAATATATTTAATTAAGAAATGCGGGAATAGCTCAGTTGATAGAGCGCTGCCTTGCCAAGGCAGAGGTCGCGGGTTTGAGCCCCGTTTCCCGCTCCATATATGGCGACATAGCCAAGTGGCTAAGGCACGAGTCTGCAAAACTCTGATCCCCGGTTCGAATCCGGGTGTCGCCTCCATAGAAAAAATCTTGTAACTATTTAAAATGTTAAGTTACAAGATTTTTTTGAAATTAATGCTAAATTTAATTTATTAGCAAGTTAATTTGGTGCTACTGCCATGTTAATATTGGATAACCATTATTTATGTTGTTTGTGTCTTGTTTGAAGGCTGAACCTAAAACTGATGCTATTGCTTTTAATTCTTCACTAGTTTTTGCAGTAACTCCATTTATTGTTTCTCTATCATTTGCTCCATTTACTGTGTTTTCTAGATAATATGAATTTTTTATATTTCCTTCTAGTTTTGTACCTATAATTCCTCCTATGTTGTTACTAGAAACTATTCGCCCTATATTATAGGAATTAGAGATTTTTGTATTTTTACCTGATTGAAGTCCAACAATTCCTCCTACATTGGTTCCTGTTCCTTTTATAGAATTAGTATTATAACAGTTAGTAATATTACCTTGGTTAACTCCAGCAATTCCTCCTACATTGGTAGTATCTGAAGATATATCTTCAGAATTATAGCACTCATAAATATTTCCAAAATTCTCTCCAACAATTCCTCCAATACTAGATAATGCACTTATTGTACCTAAATTATAGCAATTTATAATATAGCAATCAGGTCCATTCTGTCCAGCTATTCCTCCCACTTGGACATTATTTGAAAGTACTTTAGATTTATTAAAACAATTTTTGATAATTGTTTTAGAATTTGAATATCCAACTATAGCACCTGAAACAACTCCAGTATTTATATTGCAATTTGTTCCCATTCCTAAATTTTTAATTGTAGCATTTTTAGCTAAACCAAACAATCCTCTTCCTTTTTCTTTCGATGAAATTTTCATTCCATCTATTTCAAATCCATTACCATCAAAAATTCCACTAAACGGTTTATTTGTTTCATCTGTAATAGAAGTATTTGAATTAAGATATAATCCAATTGGCTCCCATTCTTCATTTATATCTAATGTTATATCATTTGCTAAATACACATACCATCCTTCATAAGTATTTCCATTGTTTACATTGTCTCTAAATGCTTTTAGTTCATCTGCTGTGCTTATTTTCAACATATTTTCTTCTGCTATTACTTTTCCTGTTTCTTCTACATAATACATTTTATCTGGATTTTTTAAATTTACTATAAAGCTTCCATCTTGGTTATCTGTTGTTTCAAATTCTCTGTTATTTCCTAATTGTTCTTGTATTCCTTCTTCTAAATTTGTTTTTGTTATTTCTAATGTATCTGGATTTTTGGTTATACTTGCTTGTACTGCTAATTTTATTTGTTCTTTTTCTGATGATAGTTCTGTTTTATTTTTAGCATTCTGAGCCTGACTTAGTATTCCATTTTGTCCTGTTAGCATTGCAATTGATACTCCTGCCAAAATTAAAAGAACAATAATCGTAATTACTAATGCAATCAGTGTTATACCTTCTTTTCTTTTCATGTTCATTTTCTTTCTTTCCTTTCTTTTGTATTTTATTTTAAATTTATTTTAGCATTAATAATTTGTTTTGTCTACTATTTTTATGAGTTATTTTATCATGAGTTAATATTTTTATTAGATTATAATAAACTATTTTTGAATATGGAAAAAAGGAGTATATAAATGTTAAAATTAGCTGTAAAAGAATTATTAAAACAAAAGAAAAAAACTAAATATTGGCTATTTAATCAACTTAATAATATGGGAAATATTAGTTATACAAATTTTAATAATTTAGTAGAAAATAAAACTCAATCTATAAAGTATTCTAATATTGAAAAACTTTGTAAAATTTTAGAATGTGAACCTAATGATTTATTTATAAGTTCAGAAGATAACTAGCTCTTGTTACTTTCTAACAAGAGCATTTATCATAAATTTTGCCTTAATAATAGTAATTGTGTTTTTACTTTCGTAGGCAATAAAAAATAACCATTCTGCTTTGACGAGGGAATGGTTATTCAATATTTTCTCGGCAACCACTTTGTGGTTTCTCATTTTCTATCTATATTATACACAGATTTTTAAGAAAATCAAATAGCTTAAGAAGCAAATTTTAAATATTAAAGTCTTTTATTTTTCTTTATTCCTCTCTAAAACAATTTTTGCATATGAACAATTAGCTATAAGATTTTTATTTTCCTTTTTAGCATTTTCGATTATACAATTAACTAATTTTCTTGCAATTCCTTGTCCTTGATAGGAATTATCTACTCCTGTATGAACTATGTTCCAAGTATCTTTGTTTTCTACAAAAACGCATTCTCCTATTTCTTTATTATTATCATAGGCAACAGCTCTATTTTCTTTTATTTTAAATACTATTTCAATCATAGCTTGCTCCTTTAATTTATATATTTTATAATTATAAAATAAAGCACCAGTTTTAGCTAGTGCCTTTATTTTTATTTTTCTCTAAAGAATTGATATTGTGTACCTTGTGTATTTTGTCCTTTATAGACATATCCATTAGTTGCCATTCCATTGCTTTCGTCATTTAAGTCAATATCTACTGACATTTGATACACAAATTCTTCATTTAAATTATTTATTATATGAATTTTAAAGTTTAATGTGCTTTTAAGTTCATTTAAATCAAGGCCCGCTTCTTGCAAGATTTTACCATTATATGACACACTTGTTGTTCCTTCTGATACAGAATAGTTTGTTAAAATATCTTTATTCATATATCCTAAAGAAATTGGATTTGAACAATCTGTGTAAAATGTTGGTTTTGAATAGTCATAATTTTCATTTTCTGTGTTTGTGTTTACAATATTAAAATCTATTCTATTATTTTCTGGAAGTTCAATTTCTTCATATTTTCCAAAATTTAATGGATTTTTATAGTTTAAAAGTTTTGTACCTTTGTCAGAATTTGATGTTATATTTATATTATCAATATATAGCTGTTTTATTGTGTTTTCATCTGTTAATTCTTGTGAATTAACCATATTATCTAAATATATTGATATATCTGTATATTGACAAATACTCATATTTTGAAGTGCCTGGTTTTCTTTACTATCAATTGCCATTCCACTACTATATAGTAAGACTCTTTGTACATTAAAAATTGGTTTTTCATTTGCTTCTGAAATTTCTACCATTTGGTTTGCAAAATCATTTCTTGCAAATGTTTTTGCAAAGATAAAATGATAATATAAAAGAAATACTACAAATAATGCAATTATCAAAATTACAAAAGCTAATTTAACATTTTTTATTTCAAATTTTATTTTTTTCATAATAACTCCTATTTTTAGAAATTAAGTTATAATCTATTATATAGCATTTCCATATATGAATAAACTTTTTTGTACCATTCTTTATCACTTGCATATCTTGTGTTTACTCCTTGAAGTGTTGGTCCGTTATAGTACCAAGCTTCTGCTATTTCTCCATTATATATCTTTGTTCCTGCTGGATTTAAATAATATTTTGTAAGTGATTTTGCTACAGTTTCAATTCCTTCTTCATAACTTTCAAAATCCATTGAAGATTCATATGGTGTTTCATCATATGAGCCATATCCAAATAGATTATTTTTATCTTTAGCAATTTGTGATGAACCCCATCCACTTTCATGTATTGCCATTGATGCTAAGAAAATACCATTAATATTATATTTTTTCTCCATATTATAGAAAACTTTATAATTGTTTTGGAATATTTTATTTTGGTCTTGTGATAATCCTGTAAATATTTTTTGATAATCATTTAAAGTTAGACCACTTACTTTGTTTAATTCCATATCTATATTTACTTTTAATAAAATTCTTTGAATTCTATTTTTCTCAACTATACTTGGTGTTGTAGATGATGATGTTAAATTAGAAGTTTTAATATATCCTTCTATACCATCAAAAGATACTTTTGCCCATTCTTCGCTAGGTAATTCTAATAATTTAACATCTAAACTTTCCTTTATTTGTGCTACATCTTCACTTTCGTCATTTGCTTCTTTTTTAAGATTTCCTGCATTTACAAAATACATTATATCTCCAATATGTACATTATGTTTTGCTAAAAATTCTGATGTTCCTACATCAATATTTTTTGGCACACTTTCTGCAATTTTTTCTTTTGATAAAATTACTTCTTCTACAAATTCTCCATTTTCATATGTTTTAACTACTGTTACATTTTCTTTTCCAAGCACTCCTTCTTGTGTTATAATTTCTTCTCCTTTTGGAAGTGATGGATTATTATTATAGTTTATTTCAAATTCTACATCTCTTGGTTCTGTTACTTGTTCTTTTACTCTATCCATTCCTGCATTTTCTGAAATTATGCTTTGCATATTTAGACGATGTCTATTTAATTCATATGGTACAATACTATAGGTTTCTTCTGTTTCTTTTGCATAACTTTCTTGGAATGCTACATTTTTTGGAAAGAATACTGCAAGTCCTAAAATTAGTACTCCACATCCTACTATTATTTGAGAAAGTTTTAAATCATTTGTTTTTACTTTTCTTTCTTGTCTAAATGCTTGTTTTAAATTTTGAGCATGAGAAAAAGAAGAAAGTTCTTTCTTTCTTTTTGATTTTTGTTCTTTTTCATATTTCTTATAGTTTTTTACTTGATTTTTAGGATTTTTTTGCATTTCTTGCAATTCTCTAAAAACTTCAGATAAATTCCTATTATCATAATTAAAAGAATTTTTATCATTTAACATAGATTTTTTCTCACTTTCTTTTGAATGTAATAATACATGTTTATTATACAATAACTAATATAGATTGTCCACAATTTTTATCAAAAAATATGGGCTTACCAAAATTTGCTAAATCCCCTTGCAAAATCCGCAAAATAGTATATAATATTAACTGTATGAAATAAGAAAAGAGGTGAATAATTTTGAGTTTAGATGATTTTGAAAATACTATAGGTTATACTTTTAAAGATAAAGATTTATTGAAAAAAGCTTTAACTCATACTTCATATGCTTATGAACATAAATTAGAAAGTAATGAAAAACTAGAATTTTTAGGAGATAGCATTTTAGAGTTTGTTTCAAGCAAATACATTTTTAATAATTTTCCTAAACTAAAAGAAGGAGAAATGACTAAAGTTAGAGCAACTGTAGTTTGTGAAAAAAGTTTATATAAAATTGCAAAAATGCATAATTTTAGTGATTTCTTGTATCTTGGTAAATCTGAAGTAGTATCAGGTGGAAAAAATAGACCTGCAATTTTAGCAGATAGTGTAGAAGCTGTTATTGCTGCTATGTATTTAGATGGAGGGTTAGAGCCTGCAGAAAAGTTTATAATTTCTAATTTGTCAGAAGAAATTGACATTGCAACAAAACATGTGGGAGATAAAGATTACAAAACTGTTTTACAAGAGAAATTGCAAAAACATGGAGAAGTAAAAATAGAATATGAAATTATAAAAGAGTTTGGTCCTGACCATGATAAAAGCTTTGTCGCAGAAGTAAAATGCAATGGAAAAATTCTTGCTACTGGCGAAGGAAAAAGCAAAAAAGAAGCACAAATGCAAGCAGCTAAAAAAGCTTTAGAAAAAGATTAATAGAAAAGAGGAATTCTATGAAAAAACAATATATAATACCTATATTTGTTCCACATTTGGGTTGTCCTAATGATTGTATTTTTTGTAATCAAAAATCCATAAGTGGCGAGAAAACTAATATGACTAAAGATAAAGCAAAAAAAATAATAGATGAGCACTTGCAAAGTATAAATAATGAAGATGCCAAGATAGAAATAGCTTTTTTTGGTGGAAGTTTTACTGCAATTGATGAAAATATTCAAAACGAATTACTTGAAACTGCTTATGAATATGTAAAAAATGGTAAAGTAGAAAGTATTAGAATATCAACAAGACCTGATGCAATTAATAAAAATATTTTAAAAAGATTAAAAAAATACAAAGTAAAAACAATTGAACTTGGTGTTCAATCTGCAAATGACTATATTTTACAAAGGTCAAATAGAGGTCATAGTTTTGAAGATGTAAAAAAAGCTTCTAAATTAATTAGATGGTATGGTTTTAAACTAGGACATCAAATGATGGTTGGACTTCCTGAAAGTACTAGAATTGATGAAATTAACACTGCTAAAGCTTTAATAAAATTAAAACCTAAAATGGTTAGAATTTATCCTGTTTTAGTTGTTAAAAATACAAAATTAGAAAAAGAATATGAAGAAGGAAAATATGAACCTCTTCCACTAGTTCAAGCTGTCGAAATTTGTAAAGAATTAGTTAGAATGTTTTATGACAAGCATATTGATATTATAAGAGTAGGACTTCAAAACACTGATGAAATCTCTAGTCCTGAAAATGATTTAAGTGAAGTTGTTGCAGGTCCTTATCATCCAGCTTTTAGGCAACTTGTCGAGTCTTCAATGTGGTATGATGCAATTGTTGGGAAAATAAAAAAATTAAATGTTAAAGTAAAAGAGGTTGAAGTTACAGTAAATCCAGTAGATAGTAATAGTGTTATTGGTCATAAAAAAGAAAATGTAAAAAAATTAAAAGACATATATGATGTTGATTTAATATTAAAACAAGATAAAAATGTAAAACAAGGAAAATCAAAAATAAAAATTACAAAAACTTATCATGATTTTTTAGAAGATGAAGAATACAAAAAAGATAAGAAAAAAGAAAAAAGCAAAATTTAAAAGAAGGGTTTAGTCCTTCTTTTTATTTTATCTAAAAATTGTATAATTTTTATAAATATATTTAATACTATTTTTAGGTGATTAAATGTTAAAGTCTAAAAAAATTTTTTTAATAGAAATTATAGGAACTGTGATAGGTAGTTTTTTTATGGCCTTAGGAATTTCTTTGTTTTTACTACCAAATCAATTATCTTCTGGTGGAATATCTGGAATTGCTACTATTTTTTACTATATTTTTTCTTTGCCTATGGGGTTTACAATAATTATTATTAACATTCCACTGTTTCTTTACTCTTTTTTTAAAGTCCGGGAAATCTTTTTTTGTAAAATCATTGATTGGAACAGTTTCTCTTTCTTTTTTTATAGATATTTTAGATAATTTTGAAGCTGTAACTAGTGATAATTTACTTGCTTCTATTTATGGCGGAGTTATTATTGGTATTGGAACTGCTATTATTTTAAAATCTCACTCTTCTACTGGTGGTAGTGATTTAATTAGTTATGTGGTAAATAAAAAAAATCCAACTCTTGGAACAAGCAAAATACTTATTATTGTTGATATTTCCATTATTGTTCTTAATATGATTTTCTTAAGAGAAATAGAAATTGGTTTATATTCTGCTATATCAATTTTTATAATAGGAAAAATGCTAGACATATTATTTGAAGGAATTTATTTTACAAAACTTGCTATTATTGTTTCTGATAAAAGTGAAGAAATTTATAGAAAAATAGAAAAAACAATTAAAAGAGGTTGTACTGGTCTTTTTGGAAAAGGTATGTACACAAATAATCAAAAATTAATTTTAATGTGTGCAGTTCCTAGAAAAGATTTAGAGAAACTAAAATTAGATGCAAGAGAAGTTGACCCTAATTGTTTTATTATAATAACTAATTCTAGAGAAGTTTTTGGATTAGGCTTTAAATCTTAAGTTTTAAACTTTAAAACAAAAAAGCACCTATCTATTTAGATGCTTTTTTTGTTTTCTTTGTAGTTTTCTTTTTTGTTTTTCTTTTTGTAACTTTTTTTGTATTTTCTTCTGGTTCCCATTTTTCTCCTTTTTTTGGTTTGTTCCAAGAAATATAGTTACAAGATTTTGGATTGTTTTCACATATATAATATTTTTTTCCTCTTTTTGTTTTTCTTACTTGAACTGTTCTAGAACATACAGGACATGGTACATCTATTGTTTCAATAATTGGTTTTGTGTTTTTACATTCAGGATATCCTGGACATGCTAAAAATTTTCCGAATTTACCATATTTATATACCATCATTCTGCCACATTTTTCACATTTTACATCTGATACTTCATCTTGCAATTCTACATGTTCTAGTTCTTTTTCTACTTTTTCAACTTCTTTTTCAAATGGAGAATAAAAACTTCTTATCATCTTTTTCCATTCTTCTTTTCCTTCTGCAATTTCATCAAATTCATTTTCAATTTTAGCTGTAAATTCTACATTTATTACATCTTTGAAGTTTTCTGTAAGTAGTTTATTTACAACTTTTCCAAGCTCTGTTGGTTTTAGCTGTTTTTGTTCTTTTTCTATATATCTTCTTTCTAAAATTGTTGTAATTGTTGGAGAATATGTACTAGGTCTTCCTATTCCCTTTTCTTCTAAAGCTTTTACTAAACTTGCTTCTGTATATCTTGGTGGTGGTTCTGTAAAGCTTTGTTTTGGATTTAATTTTACAAGTTTTACTTCTTCATTTTCTTTTAATTCAGGTAACATATTTTCTTCTTCTTGTTCTTTTGAATCTGTTCCTTCTACATATAAAGTCATAAATCCTTTAAATTTGATTGTTTGACCACTTGCTTTAAATGTATATCCATTTGCATCTATATTTGCAGAAATTGTATTATACACAGCTTGAGCCATTTGGCTTGCCATAAACCTATTATATATTAATTTATATAGTTTATATTGGTCATTAGTTAGTGCCTCTTTTATACTATCTGGTGTTAAGTCAGCATATGTTGGTCTTATACCTTCATGAGCATCTTGTGCATCTTTTTTTGTTCTATAATATCTATTTTCATAGTATTTTTCTCCATATGTTTTCACTATTTGTTCTTTTGCAGCTTTTCTTGCTTCTTCTGAAATTCTTGTTGAGTCTGTTCTCATATATGTAATTAAACCAATTGTTCCTCTTTCAGGAATCTTTACCCCTTCATATAACCCTTGGGCTATTGACATTGTTTTCTTTAATGTAAACCCTAATTTTCTTGAAGCTTCTTGTTGCATTGTACTTGTTGTAAAAGGAGGTGCTGGTGTTCTTTTCTTTTCTCCTTTTTTTATTTCTTTTACTATATATTTTGCTTTTTCGATATTTTTTAAGATTTCTTCTACTTGTTCTTTATTATTTATTTCTTGTTTTTTATTGTCTTTTCCATAAAATTTTGCTTCAAATTCTTTTTTAGTTTCAGGTTCTTTAAGGTTTGCAATTATATTCCAATATTCTTCTGGAATAAATTTTTCTATTTCTTCTTCCCTATCTACTATTAATTTTACTGCTACAGATTGTACACGCCCTGCAGATAGTCCCCTTTTTACTTTTTTCCATAATACTGGACTTATTTTATATCCAACAATTCTATCTAATACTCTTCTTGCTTGCTGAGCATCTACTAAATTTATATCTATATCTCTTGGTTCTTTTATTGCTTTTTGAACTGCTCCTTTAGTGATTTCATTAAAAGTAACCCTAGTTATTTTGTCTTTTTCATCTTCCAAAATTGTAGCTAAGTGCCATGCTATTGCTTCTCCTTCACGGTCAGGGTCAGTTGCAAGATAAACTTTTTTTGCTTGTTTTGCATCTTTTTTTAGTTCTTTTATTAAATCTCCTTTTCCTCTTATGTTTATATATTGAGGTTCAAAATCGTGTTCTATATCTATTCCCATTTTAGATTTAGGTAAATCTCTTATATGTCCCATTGAAGCAACAACTTTTGTACTTCCGCCTAAGAATTTCTTTATAGTATTTGCTTTTGCTGGTGATTCTACTATTATTAATTTATCTGCCATAATATTTCCTTTCTATTCCCCTTTTAGTTTTAATAATATTTAGCTTTATATTTTACTATTTACTTATTGTATTCTAGACTACTTTTTTAGATTTTGCAAGTTTTTTAGGAAATTTTGTTCTATTTACATTATATATGAAGTAAACTTTTAGAAAATTCATATATAATTTCTTGCATACAAATTGGTGTTACTTCATTGTTTTTTAAGATATTTAATATTTTCTCTATTTTTCCTTCATCATTTGATAAATATGTTATACTTTTTTCTTCTATATTAGGTTTTTCTCCTTTATATTCTGTTTTTACAATTTTTATTCCAAATTTAAATTTATCTTTATTTATAAATTCGTCTTCATTTATAATTTTGTAATATTCCAATTTTATTGGATAATTTATTTTCGCCTCCTTTAATTCTTCTTTTTTGATAAAAATACTTCCAAAAAATACATTCATTTTCTTTCTCCTCTTTCGTTTTATTTTCTTTTGTTTTGCTTACGCTTTTTTATAATACTATGAAACTCTAAGGTTTGCAAGAACTTTTCGTCGCATTATTTGCCACTTTCTGACATATTTCTACATTATTTGACAAAAGAAAACAAAATTAGATTTTATTCTTTTTTTATCGTCTCTTTTTTTAATATATTTTTTGACATTTATTATTTATTTTTATTAAAATTTTTCAAAAAAATAAGCTTGCTTTTGCAAACTTATTTTACATCTTTATTTTCTAAAGCTTCATAATTTTCATATTTTTCTTTTATTGCTTTTTCTTTTAATGTTACAAATAGCTCTGTATTTGTTGCTAAATTATATGGATTTACATATAAAACACTTAAAAGTCCAAATGTTAACATTGATAGTAAATACCATAAGAAGAATGAAATATCTAATACAAATGTCTTCCATTTGTTTCCTTGCATCATTTGTTTTGATAATTTAAAAGCTTCTTTTTTTGTTACTTTAGGATTTTGTGCTAATATATATGGTATCATTCTATATTCATATGCTTTTATAATTCCACCTATTATTGTTAAAAACCATAGTAAATTATATAGATTTTTTAAAAACATTATTCCAGCAACATGAAGCCAGTTTTTATTTTTATACACATCTAAAATTACAGATACTTTTGTGTCTTTTCCTTCTCTTGCTTTTAGGAAATACTTTTTTCCACCTACTGTTAGTGGTTCTGAAATTAATATTATAAATGCACATGCTAAAACTGCTCCAATACATAATAATATTCCTATTTGAGGTATTTCCATATAAAATAATTTAACTGCATCCCATATTTTAAATACATATTTTTCTGATTTTGTTATATTATTTAAATTTGCATTAATTGCATTTAATACTTGTTCTGGAATATTATTTAATTTATATTTTTCTTCTATTATTTTATCTCTTTCTTCTGGGTTTACAAATACTGTTATTTTATTTTCTATATAGTTTGGATCTATTGAGTCATTATATTCTCTTGTTCCTACTGTTGCTGTACCAAATTCTCCTGTGAACATCATTAAAATAAAACAAACAATAATTGCTGTCCAGTAATTGTTTTTTATTACTTTTTTAGCTTTTTCTTTTAATTCTTTTCTACTCCACATATTTAGCATTCTCCTAAACATTATTTGTTTTATTATAAATCATATATTAGTTATTAGCAAGTATTTACTTAAGTAAATTTTATTTAGCTATTTAGTTCTTTTCTTAATTTTTTATAATCTTTAATATTTTCTCCGACTAATTTCCAAAATTTTTTTGAATGATTCATTTCTAATAGATGGCACATTTCATGCAAAACAACATATTCGACAATTTCTTCATTTTTTATAGCAAGCTTTGAATTTATTGTAATATTTTTATTTACAGAGCAACTTCCCCAGGCATATTTTATGTTTTTTATTCTTACTTTATTTGGACATACTTTTAGAATTTTACTATATTTTTCTACATATTTTTTTACAAGTTCTTGTAATTTTATTATATCTTTTTCTTCTATTTTTTCTTCTTTTTTGTTTTCTTTTCTTTTTTCTTCTTCTAATTTTTTTGATATCCAATTTGCTTTTTTATTTACAAATTCTTCTTGTCTTTTATTTGATAAAACATATGGTATTTTTACAGTTACTTTTCCATCTTTTATATAAATATATAAGTTTTTAATTTTTGTTCTTATTAATTTATATGGTATTACTTTTCCTTTGTATTCTAAAACTTTGAATTCTTCCATTTTTTCTCCTCTTATTTTGCATCTTTTAATTTTACAATTTTTTGAACATTCATTTTTCCAGCTCTTGTTACTGAGTTATATCCATATTTATTTTTTAGTTCATCTAATACTTTATCTAATTTTTCTTGTTTTTCTATTTCTTTATTTGAAAATAGAGAAATTTGCTTTTCTTTTTCTTCTACTAGATTATCTACTCTTACACCTACAAGTCTTATATGTGTTCCTTTTTTATACATTTCATTTAATAATTCTTTTGCCTTTTCATATATTTCTTTTGTTGTGTTTGTTACTTCTGGTAATTTTTTCTGGTGAGAAGTATCTTCAAAATCTTTGGTTCTTAAGCAAACATTTACAGTTCCTGCAAGCAACTTTTCTTTTCTTAATCTATATGCTACTTGTTCAGAGATTGTAAGTACTATTTCTTCTAATTTTTCTATTTCTGATATGTTTTGAGGAAGAGTTACAGAATTTCCTATACATTTTGGTCTTTCTGGTAAGTATTTTACTTCTGAATCATCTATTCCATTTGCATATTCCCACATTAAACTACCATGCTTTCCAAATTTTTTTGTAAGCACTTTTTTATCTGCTTTTGCTAAATCCCCTATTGTTTTGATTTGCATGTTTACTAATTTAGGAACTGTTTTTCTTCCCAGCATAAATAGTTCAGATACAGGAAGAGTCCACATTTTTTGAGGGATTTCTTCTTCAAATAGAGTGTGTATTTTATCTGGCTTTGTAAAATCTGATGCCATTTTTGCAAGTAATTTATTATGTGCAACCCCTATATTTACTGTAAAACCTAATTCGTTTTTTACTCTTTTGCTTATTTCTTTTGCTTTATTTAATAAAGTATCTTTCATTAAATAATTTGTCATATCTAAAAAACATTCGTCTATACTAAATCTTTCTATTTTGTCTGTATATTCTAATAAAAGTTCATAAAGTTTATTTGAATATTTTTTATACATTGAATAATTAGATGGAAATATTTTAAGGCCTGAACATTTTATTTTTGCTTGGTAAATAGTGTCTGCAGTTTTTATTCCACATTCTTTTGCTTTCATACTTTTTGCTAAAACTATTCCAGACCTTTTTGATTCATCTCCACCTATTATTGCAGGAATTTCTCTTATATCTATTTTACTTCCTTTTTTTAACATGTCTACTGCAGTCCAACTTAAGAACGCATTATTGACATCTACATGTAATATTTGTCTTTGCATAATATCACCGGTTTTATTATAGAATATGTGTTCGCTTTTGTCAAGATGTTTTATATATTTTTATTTTTTATTGTATTTTCTTTAAATTCTTTTTTAATAATATCCATATCTATTACATCATAATATTTACCATTTAAAAAATATGCTTCTCTCCTTCTTCCTACCTCTTTAAAGCCACATTTTTCATAACATTTTATTGCTCTTTTATTAAAACTCATTACTTTTAGTTCAATAGAATGAAGATTTAAATAGTTAAATCCAAAGTCTAGTAATAATTTTACTGTTTCTTTTCCATATCCTTTGTTTCTTGCTTCTTCTTCACCTATAAATATTCCTAAAATTCCTGTTCTATTTATATAGTCTATTTTTTCTATTCCACAATTTCCAACTATTTTATTAGTTTCATTTTCTATAATTGCAAAAGTTACTCCATTTTCTGTTTTGCTATTTTTATCATACCACTCTTTTTCCGCTTCTAATGTACATATTTTGCTACTTCTTCCTAAATAATCTGTTGTGTTAAAATCGTTTAACCATTTTGTGTATATTTCTATATCTTCCTCTCTTGGTGGTGACAAATATACTTTTTCTCCTACTAATTTTTTAAAATAATTCATTTTTATTCCTCCTTACAAATTAAATTTTTCTTTTATAATTTCTGCTGCTTCTTTTGCTGAGATATTTGTGTTATCTATTTTTATATAATTTTTCTCTTTTATTTCTCCTTCAAAAGATTCTGTTCTATGCTTTTCTTCACTATATAATAATAACTTTTCACTAGTTTCAATATCTTTTTTAAAGGGTTTGTTATTTAGTCTATTTTCTGTTTTATTTCTTTTTAACCTAACTTCTAGTGGTGCTTGTAATTCTACATAATAGAATTCTCCGTTATTTTTCTCAAAACAATTTTTTATATATTCTGTTTGCTCTATATCTTCTTTGTAATTGTATGCTACAACACATGTAAAGATTATTCCTTCTAAATCACTTTTTGCAACTTCTTCAAAAATCATTTTTCTAATATTATCAACTAAGTTTCTACCTGTTTTTGTTCCATAACTAAAAAAATTAGATACTAAATCAATTGTCATGTGATTATGAAATAACTTTAAATTTGTTATTTTACTAAGTTCTTGTCCAACTGTCATTTTCCCCACTGCTTGTGGACCTGTAATTAAAACTATTTTTGGCATTTTTCATCCCCCTTTTCTTATTTCAAAAAAGCCTTACTTTGAAAAATCGATTAAGACTCCTCAAAGTAAGGCAAATTACCTTTGGTTTAAGTGTAAATAACTTTTGTTATCCTGTACCGCTCATCTATAAGACTTAGGCACACTCTTAATATGCTTAGATTTTACTATATTTTTACTGTTTTGTCAAATTCTATTTTTAAATTTCTCCTCCAAGTTTTCTTTTTTGTACTTTATATGCTATTTTTGAAATTAGGCTTTCGGGCAATATTTTGGCTCCAATTTTTGCAATTTTTATGTCTAGTCCTGGTATGATATAAAATTTACCTTTTTCTAGTTTTTTTATTGCATATTTTGCAATATCTTTGCTGTTTGCTTCTCTTAAATAAAATTTTACATTTGCTACTTTATTAAAATTTGTTGCAACAGGCCCTGGACATAAAATACTAATTTTTACATTTGATTTTTCTTTTTTTAGTTCTTCTCTTACACCTTCTGATAATCTTACAATATATGCTTTTGTTGCGTAATATGTTGCCATTAGTGGACCTGGCATAAATCCTGCAATTGATGCAACATTTAGAATTTTTCCACTATTTTTTTCTTTCATTTTTTTAAGATATAGCTTCATTAAAATATGATATGCTGTAATATTAGTATTTATCATATTGATTTCTTTTTTTAAGTCTGTTTTAGTAAAATTTCCACAGTCGCCAAATCCTGCGTTATTGACTAATATATCTATATTTTTTTCTTTTTCATATAGTTCTTTGCAATTTTCTTTATTTGATAAATCCATTACAATTATTTCTATCTTAGAGTTTAAATTCTTTTTTTCTAGTTCTTTTTTTAAATTATTTAATTTTTCTTCATTTCTTGCAACTAATACTAAATCATATCCTTTACTATAAAAAATTCTTGCCATATCTCTTCCTATTCCAGAAGATGCTCCTGTAATTAAAACTTTCATAATCCACCTCTTTTTTATTATATATTTTTTCATAAATTTGTCAATTTATTCTCCAAGTTTACTTTTAAATTTGTTTTTACTTATAAAAGCTGGTATTTGCAAATATCTTACCTAGTTTGTTGTACTAATTTATAATATTAACCAAGAGGTATTATTATGGTAATTTTTAATATTGAAAAATTGTTAAAAGAGAAGAATAAATCTAAATACTGGCTTTGCCAAAATATGAATATTACAACAAAAAACTTAAATAGAGTTATTAAACGGAGAAACAACTTCTATATCATTTAAATATTTAGAAGATTTTTGTAAGTTTTTAGATTGTAGTATAGATGAATTAATTGAAGTTAAAATTGACAAAGACTCTTAAAAGATTTTCTTTTAAGTTATCCTTTTTGTTTTACCAAAAAAGCAACTTTTTTAAGCTTTACTATTTTTAGATAGCTTATTTTTAAGTTGCTTTTTTCGTATTAAATATGTTTTTTTATTTCATTATATATTTCTTCATGAATATCTTCTATAGTCCTTATTTTGTTATCTTTTACACATTTTATTTCATACCAGTTATATTCTTTTGCAACTTGACAAGCTGCATTGTATGAATCTATTAGATGTTCTTTATTTGCTTCATGAATATCTTTTTTTTCTTCATGTGTGAATTTGTTTTCTCTATTTTCCATAAGCTCTATTGATTTTTTTACTGGCATATTTAAGAAAAATACTTCTGTAGGTATTGGTAATTTGTATAAATTAAATTCAAAGTCCCATAACCATTTTAAAAACTTATCTCTTTCTTTTTTATCTTTGATTTTTCCTGCTTGGTGAACCATATTTGCAGTAGTATATCTATCTGCTAATATTATTCCCCCTTTATCATAATATTCTTGATATCCTGTTTTAAATGTTGCATATCTATCTGCTGCATAAAATGTTGATGCTATATATGGACTAATTTCTTGTGCATTTGTACCAAATTCTCCAGATAAATACATTTTAACTAGTGAAGAACTTGGACTTTCATAATTTGGAAAACTTACTGTTTTATATTCTATATTTTCTTTATCTAATCTTTCTTGTAATTTATTAAATTGAGTTTGCTTTCCGCTTCCATCTGTTCCATCTATTACAAATAATTTCCCCATATTGTTTCTCCTATTTTTCTTTATTTTCTTGATCTTTTTCTTCTTCATCTTTTTTCTTTTCAAGCATTTTATTTATTGTATTTAAAATATCATCTGAATTTTCGTCAAAATCATCTTTTACTAAATTAAACATTTTCTTCTACCTTTCTATTTTCTTTTTTGTTCCAATCTTTTCCTTCAACTACTCTTGCTACCATCATAGAAGATACAGTATCTCCTACTACATTTAGCATTGTTGCTGGTGGGTCTATTATTGTTGCAATCATTGTTAATATTGGAAGTGCTGCAACTGGGTAACCCATCATTGTTATTATAAGCATTTCTGAGATTGTTCCTCCTCCAATTGGAACTGCTGTTACTAATAGATTTGCAAGTAATGCTATTCCTATTACTCCTGCAATTTCTCCTGCTGTTGTAAAAGTTGTTCCAAAAAGACATGCTAAAAACATTATTTTAAAAACAGAACCTATAATTGATCCATCTTTATGAAATGTTGTTCCTAAAGGAATTGTTGTTTCTGCTATATCGTCTGGCACACCTATATTTTTACTACTTTCAGTATTTACTGGAATTGTTGCTGCACTAGAACAAGTAGCAAGTGATGTTACTGTTGGTGGAAGTGCATTTTTCCAAAATGCTATAACTCCTTTTTTTCCGCCTGCTATAAAGCTATATACTGTGTACATTATAAAATAGAATAGCACTGCAACTATTATATAATATATAAATGTTTTTAGATATCCTACTGCGATTGATGCTCCAAAGCTTCCTACTAAAGATGCAAAATAGCATCCTAGACCTATTGGTGCATAATACATTATAATTTTTACTACATTTTCTACTATTTTGTTTGCAGATTCTAGCAAATCTATAAAAGGTTTTGCTTTTTTCCCTGTCATATTTATTGCTATTCCAAATATTATTGAAAATATTAGTAGTGCTATAATGTTTTCTTTTGATAATAATTTGTAAAAGTCATCTACTGTAAGTAAACTTACAGTTCTATCAGCAATTGTTAAGTCTTCTTCTTCTGTTTCTTGTGTTACATTTGTCTCTAATGAATTTTTTATTTGTTCTCCATCTTCAGGTTCAACAAGTTTTACAAAATATGTACTTGCAAAACCAATAAAAACTGCGACAATTGATGTTAAAATAAATACTACAAAGATTGTAATAATTATTTTGCCAAGTCGTTTTGGAGATTCCATTTTAGCAATTGAAGTTGTAATTGTTAAAAATATTAATGGTACAACTATTACTAATAATAGATTTAAGAATATGTCTCCTAATGGTTTTACGATTGTTGCTTTTTCTTGGAATATTATTCCTGCGATTGCACCAACAATAATTGCAACAAGAAGTATTATTGTTGATTTGTAATTTGATAAAAATTTTTTCATACTACTACCTCTTCCATAAATTTAAGGTAACTAAAAATATATTTATATCTTTAGAATTTTCAAAAGTATTATATATTAAATTTATTAGTTTTACAAGTAGTAGGAATTTTATTAACTTACCTTTTTTATGTGATTTATTTTGTATCTTCCTCGATATATAAATATTTCTATTCTATCTAATCTAGTATTTTTTGTTTTTAACCCCACCTCTTTTATATATTCATTCATTGCATTTTTTGTATTTTTTACCCCTCTTTTTTTATTAAAATCATCTCTATATCTTTCATATAATTCAGTTCGAATTGCAACACTTATAAACACAATTTTTTCATTTGGTTCTTCCATTGTTATATAATCTATTTTTCCTGCTTCACATCTGTAATTTTTTTGCAATAATACATAATTCATACTTTTAAAATATTTTTTAATTATATTTTCACCTATCTTTTTTGCTCTTTGTGTATCATATATCATAACTGCACCTTCTTTTCTAAAATTTGGATTTTGTTTTAAGAACTGTATCTAGATATTTGAGACCACCATAGAAAAGAAACTATATATAAAAGGTATTGAAAAGTGTTTTTAATCTGCACTCTTTTAAGGTTTTGTATTGGTTTTAAGGATTGTTTTTAAGGATTTTGTATGTTTATGAAATTTTTCATGTCAGTTTGTTAACTAACTTTAGTTCAAATATATTATTCTAGTTTTCTATCAAATATAAAATTTTAATAATGGGGTCTTCTATGATGATCTCAAATATCTAGATACAATCATGAATAAAATTTAAAACTACTTTTATAAAATTAAATTTTTTGAAAAAACTTTTATTAGTTTCTAGTATAAATGCCTTTCCATATTTTGTCAACACTTTTTTAAAAATTTATATAAACTTTTCATCGCAAAATCCGCCAAAATTCGACATTTTCTAGTTTTATACATGCTTTTTAAAAAAGCTAAAAGATAGAGCTAGCCTAGATTTTAGCTCTATCTATTCCATATGTTTTTGTAATAGGATCTCTAAATAAATTTACTTTTGGAGGATTAAAAGTACAAATTATAAAACTAAATAATAAAAATATTAAAATAATACTTGCTAAAACTTTTGTCTTATTATTTGACTCATTTTCTCTTTTCATTAATTTATATGAAATTATTTCTCCTAAAATAATACTTATTATAAAAATTAGGATATCTAATATTAAAATATCTACTCCCAAAATTCCTGTGTATGTAAAAAATGCAATTATTATAAAACAAATTGCTAAAAAAATTCCAATTGTTTTTGCTTCTATATAATTATTTGAAATGTTTTTTACAAAAAAGTATTCTATTATTCCTAAAATGAGCATTGGAAAAAACGCTAGTTTTAAATGTTCCCATACACTTTCATTTACTGCACTAAAACTACCTATAAAATTATTTTCACCACTTAGATTATATGTAAAATGCAAAATTGTTCCTAATATTATTGAAATTACTGTTATAATAACTTGTATTTTTAAAAGTTTTTCTTCTTTTATCTTTTTAATAATTTTTTGAATTTCGGCCATTTTGAATCAATCCTTTCTTTTTTCTTATATTTATATATATTCTTTTAAAGGATTTTTATCACTTTTTTATTTGTTTTTTAACATTTTTTGGAAGTTTTACAAATTTCGATGGATTTCGACATGGAAAACGTTGTATTATTATGTTAACTTAATTCAAAAACATTTTTATTTCTCGAAAAACAACAATGGGCTAACTCGTTTATTTCTTGTCTATTGTTGTTTTTCTTTAATTATTAAAATTGTTTTTTAAAAATTTTTCAAAAATGTGTTGACAATTATTTCCATGTAGTTTATACTATATTTCACAAATTAAATTCATTTTATTTAAATCTTATACAGTTTATTTTGATTTTTATTTCTTAATTAATTCTGTTTAAGTAGAAAGGTTATATATATGTTATCTATAATTAAAAGTGTCGCTTTAGAAGGCCTTGAAGGATATATGGTGTCTATTCAAGTTGATGTTTCTTCTGGACTTCCTTTTTTCGAAATAGTAGGACTTCCTGATACAAGCGTAAAAGAAGCAAAAGAAAGAGTAAAAACAGCTATAAAAAATTCAAATGAAGAATTTTTAAGTAGAAGAATTGTAGTAAACCTAGCTCCTGCAAATATAAAAAAAGAAGGATCTAATTTTGATTTAGCTATAGCTATTGGTATTTTAGTTGCTAATGGTAATATTTGCTCTAAAGATTTGTTATCTATTTTAGAAGAAACCATATTTATAGGTGAATTATCATTAGATGGAAAAGTAGAGCAAATAAAAGGTGTTTTACCTATTTGTATAGAAGCAAAAAAGCTTGGTATAAAAAGAATAATTTTACCTAAGAAAAATGCAAGTGAAGCATCTATAATTAGTGATGTTGAAATTATTCCTGTAAATTGTTTGTCAGAAGTAATTAATTTTTTAAATCATAAAATTAATATTTCAAGCGTAGAAAATAGAAAATTCAATTCAAATTTTAATATGTCATATCAATATGACTTCTCTTTAGTAAAAGGTCAAGAAAATGTTAAAAGAGCATTGGAAATTTCTGCTGCAGGTGGGCATAATTCTATACTTATTGGAAGTCCCGGCTCAGGAAAAACGATGCTTGCAAAGTGTTTACCAAGCATTCTTCCTGATTTAACTTTTGAAGAATCATTAGAAATCACAAAAATTCATAGTATATCTCGGATTATTAACAGATGAAAATCCTTTAATCTTAACAAGGCCTTTTAGAAGCCCTCACCATACAATTACTGAAACATCTTTAATTGGCGGTGGTAGAATTCCAAAGCCTGGTGAAATTAGCCTTGCTCATTTTGGTGTATTATTTCTTGATGAACTTACTGAATTTAATAAATCTACATTAGAAGTTTTGCGTGGCCCTTTAGAAGATAAAACAGTTACAATTAGCAGAATAAACTCATCTATTACATATCCTTGTAATTTTATGTTTATAGCTAGTATGAATCCATGCACTTGTGGCTACTATGGCTCTAAAGAAAAAGAGTGTTCATGTAGAGAAGAGCAAATCAGGAAATATATCAATAAAATTAGTGGTCCTCTTTTAGATAGAATTGATATTCATATAGAAGTAGAAGGTGTAAAATATGAAAAATTAGGAAATCCTATGCCTTCTGAAAGCTCTTCAGAAATTAAAAAAAGAGTCAACTGTGCAAGGAATATCCAATTAGATAGATATAAAAAATATCACATTTTTTCAAATTCAGAACTTACACCTTCGCTAATTTCTAAATATTGCAGTTTGTCTTCAGAATGTAATAAGATTTTAGAAAATGCTTTTAGAGGCCTTGGTTTAAGCGCTAGAGCATACAATAGAATTTTAAAAGTCGCAAGGACTATTGCTGATTTGGAGGCCTCAGAAAAAATCGAGGTATCGCATTTGGCAGAAGCTATTCAATATAGAAGTTTAGATAGGAAATATTGGAAAAGATAAAGTTTAAGTTTACGGAAGGTTTTTTAATAACATTGCTTTCGATTGATAAAGATGGTTTTTTTATCGAATAAGTTTTGATTCACAAAATCTGCTTTTTAAATTAAACAAATTTAAATTAACGAAAGGTGGTTTTTTAAATTAAGCAAATTTCAATTAACAATGATATTTTTCCTAAAAGACTAAAAACAATAGAAAATGCTCCTAAAACTTTATTTTTAGAAGAAAATATAAAACTCTTAAATGCTCCTTCAATCGCAATTATAGGCTCTAGGCATTGTTCTGTTAATGGAGCATTTCTTGCAAGTAAATTTTCTTATGAATTATCTAAATTAGGTTTAGCAATAGTTAGCGGTCTAGCAATTGGAATCGACACATTTGCACACATTAATTCATATAAAAATATTGGAAGAACAATTGCAGTTTTAGGTAGTGGTTTTGATAATCTTTTTCCAAAAGAAAATATTAAGCTATATGAAAAAATCTTAGAAAATGACGGATTAATAGTTAGTGAGTATCCTCCTTGCACGAAACATCAATCAAAAAACTTTCTAGAAAGAAATCGAATTGTAAGTGGATTATCACTTGGTATTCTTGTAGTAGAAGCTTCTAAAAGAAGTGGCACTAGTGTTACAGCAAGGATTGCTAATAGCCAATCTAGAAAAGTTTTTGCATTGCCCCATGAAATCTGGGATAAACATGGAATTGGAACAAATAAACTTATAAAAAATGGTGCATTTGTTGTTACTGATACCTCTGATATTTTAAGTCAGCTAGATTTGGCTTTAAATTCAAATATTGATGTAAATACTATGGATGATGGTGGTACTGCTATTGGAACAGATGCTGAAACAAATGGTAAAGTGGGCGTTGAGACGAACACTTGGGCAAACATAGGAATAAATGTTAAAACTTCCTTAAAGAAAAATGGCAAATTAAATAATTTCGAAGAATTTACTTTAGATTCATTTTATAATGATGCTTTTTATGATAAATGCAGCAAAATATATGAAAATGGATTTAATCCTTTAGATAATTTATCTTCTAATATTTTGGAAATATCTAATTTAAAAACATCTAACTTTGGGTTATCTAACTTTGGGTTATCTAACTTCGGATTTTCTAATTTGGGATTCTCTGCAAAATCGCCTTATAATTTAAAAACATCATCCTTATTTAAAATATCTTCTGCTTTAAAAGAATCTTCTTCCTCAAAAAATCCCTCTTCTTTCACAAAAAATCAAGGTTCTAAAAGAAAAAATGTCAGCTCTACAAATTCAATTCCCTCTAAGAAACCTCTGAAAGATTCAAACTTTTCATATATTTATGACTTAATTTCTGATATTCCTATTTCAACAAATGAATTATGTAAGAAAACTGGAAAACCTATCAGCAAAATTTCTAGCGATTTATTCATGCTTGAGCTTGATGGATTTATTAGAAAAGTGGAAGGTGGTTATGTATGTATTACAGAAAATTAATTGGAAATTATGGAGAAGATTTGGCTTGCGAATATTTAAAAGACAATAATTATCTCATTTTAGATAGAAATTTTTATTGCTATCATTGCGAAATTGATATAATTGCAAGAGATTTGAAATCTCATGAAATCGTTTTTATAGAAGTAAAAACCAGAAGTAATAACAAATATCGGAAGACCAGCTGATAGTGTTGATGAAAATAAAATTAAGCACTTGCTAAATGCTTGCAGATATTACATTTATAAGAATAGCCTTTATAATTCTTTTGTTAGGCTAGATGTTATTGAAATCTGGCTTATAAGTGAATCTAAGTATGAGATAAATCATATAAAGCAGGTGGTTTGAAGTATGAATAAGTTTGGTTTGTATATGGTTAGCTTGGAATTGGCCTTCGGGTTATGAGCGTACATTCGTTCTTTTTGTGCAATATTTTCTTTTGTTTTAAAATGGTGTAATTTGTTACTACTCTAGGCATAAAGTTGTTTTATTTTAGTGTATTTTATTTTGCAATATTACCTCTTATTTTCCATTTTTGAAACTTTCGCCACTTTTTCGCCACTTTTTTTGATGGTAATAAATGGATAGTTCGGTTAATTTATAGTGCAATTTTTTCTTGTCGACCAATGGTATACCAAATGGCAACCAAGTGGATACCGTTTGGATACAAAATGTATACCTTGCGTGGACGACTCGTAGACGGAAATATTTTTCATAAATGACTTGACTTTTGCTTAATTTTAAGTGATTAATAACAACAATTTTAAGGAGGTAGCTTATGGGAAGTTATAGAAAAGTTGGCGATGATATTTTAAAAGAATGGTTGGATTTTAGAGAAGAAGAGCTTGGTTCACTTACCTGCAAAGAAGATAAAGAACATTTTGTTTATTTTGAAGAAATATCAACAGATATTCTAAATAATGTTTCTGGAAATAATATTGAATATGTAAAAGCTCAATTAGAAAAACTTGATGATAATATTATGGAGTATATGCATTATTGGTTTGAAAAGTATTATAGAAATGGTTTCTGTGATGCTGTAGAATTAATTTCAGGCTGTCTTAGGTGATTGTATGGATCAGTATAAGACATGTCCTAAATGTCATCAGAAATATACTCAGCATCCCGCTATTTCTAGAGTAGATAATAAAACCAATATATGTCCAACCTGTGGAATAAAAGAAGCTTTGATCCAATTTATTAAAAGAAAAAAATAATTTAGACCAAGAAATAATTCCTGGTCTTTTTACTATTTTACTTTATTCCTATTTATTAATTCTTCTGTGACTTTATACACTCCTGTGTATGGATTACAGTTTTCACTATCTAATGCTTGTCCTTCATTTAATTGGTATTTTTCAAGTCTTTTGGCATTTTTAATAGCCTGTCCTGTTAAATCTTTAACAGTCAAATATGTATTGTTGCTTTTTGAATAATCTGGTATTTGCTTTTCTAATTCATCTTGTAATGCCTTATTTGATACAAATGCTTTTGTAGTATATCCAAAATGTAATAAAAACCATATTTCAAATGCAGGAGTTGAAGTTATTATTTCAACCCCATTGGCTTCAGCTAATCTTTTAGCCTCTTCTATTTGTTGTTGTTTATTCTGTCCTACATCTGTATCAAATACTGCATAAACTTTATCGTTTTCCTCTAATTCAATCTGATTATTTTTAATAAAGCGAATTACATCTTCCACAATTCCCTTTGGATCTGTACTATTACCCTTTGAAAATTTAATCATACATTGTCGACTATTAAAATTTTTAAAATACAATTTTTCGGTTTTGTTTTTCCCTTCACATCCAATTATAACAAATGGATTTCTTTTTCTTTGCTCAGTATTTCTTCTTCTTTGTTCAAGTCTTCTCATTTCTGCCATAAGCTATCACCTGTTGCCACAAAAGGGATCGCTCCATATCTACCATTTAAATATCCTTTCTGAATATTTTCTGTTTTTCTTACTGAGAAATCATCTAATGGGTATAATTCAGTAGCACCTTTCTTTGGATCTTTCTCTGCAAACCATATCTGATCTCTTCTAAATAGATCTAATGATAATAAGTTTGTATCATGTGTATTAAATATTAACTGAGCATTTCCTTTGTTTATTTCTGGATTATGGAAAAATTTAATTATCATTTCTACTAAACTTGGATGTAAACTTCTTTCTATTTCATCTATTCCAAATATCTTACCTTTTTCAAATACATTTTTTAATACAGGAGCCATTGCAAATATTATTTTAGTTCCAGAAGATTCGTTGGCTAAGTCTAAGTTGTATACTTTTGTTTCTCCATTATCGCTTGTAATTTCATGAGACATTGTTATGCTTTTTATTATGGTTGTTTTGGGTGTAATTACATGTGGTGGAACATTCATATTTCTTAATTGCATTATCATATTTGCATCCATTTCAGCTTCTTCTATTTCTATATTATAATCTTTAATAATAATATCTGCTTCTTCCAACAATTTTAATGTGAATTTTTTTAAGCTTTCATTTTCATCATCATTATTATAAGCTTCTATTGAAAATGGATTAAGTTCATTGCCTCCTATATAAGTATCAATCATTTCAGCAAACCATAAATATGGTGCTCTTGTTTTATCATAATTCCATGTTGTTGCAGTTGCTAGGAATAATTTATTTTCTAAGTTTTGACTTCTTATCGAATTTAATTTTCCTTCATCAGACTGTAAGAATTTATATTCCTCACCTGTTCGTTCAAATATTCTGGTTGCTTTTGCTGAAAAATACTGATATAAATATTCTTCATGTATTTTGTTTTTATCTGCTTTAAAACCATATACATATTTGCTATTATTTGTGTAAAAAATAAATTCAAATTCACATGGTTCATTTTTTGTTTTATCATCAAATGCAAATGGTTCCATCTGCATTAATTTTTCTCCAGGCTGTCTATTATTTGATAATCTAACCATCATTATCGCAACAGAAAATGCACTTATCAAATTAGTTTTTCCTGACGCATTTGCTCCATATAAAGCTGTAGTTTTTAATATTCTTTCATTAGTTTCATTAATGGTAACTATATTTTCAATGTTTTCATCACCAGTTCCTGCTTCCATACTAAAAACCTGTTTTTCTTTAAATGATTTGTAATTTTTAACACTAAATTGAATTAACATTTCTCTCACCTCTCTTTATATATTATACTCTATTTTTCAAAAAATGCAAGTAATTTTAATATTATTTTTATCTTTTTTGCAAATTTTATGCAAATATTTTAAAAATAATATTGATTTTCCATATTTTATCTGTTATAATTATCTTATCATCAAATTTCTAGAATGAAATCAAATAGGAGAAGGGGTTTTAATCCTAGAAAGGTGGTGATAAATATGGCTTGTAAAAAGACAAGTAAAAAGGTTGCCTCTACAGCATCAAAAGTGCTAAGAAGTAAAAAGAGCTCTAAAACATCAAAAACTTTAGCTGGTACTGCTCTTTCACAGAGACAACCAAAACATACACATAAGAAGAAATAGATGAGTGAAAAGAGCAGGCTAAATTTCAAGTCTGCTCTAAATTTATACATATTTTATTATTTGTACCACTGCCACATGGACAATTATACACTCTTAAAATCCAGATCAACAAAGTCATTTTCATCTAATATAACTTCTGAATTTTATACATTTTCATAACTTTGTGCATTGCATCTTCTTTGTTATCCGCTTCCACTTCAACTATCTTTTGTAAGGTTTCTGTTATTTCGACTTTATATTTTTTCATACTTACCTCTTTTTACATATTTTTATCAGTCAAATTTTTTTATTTTTTTGACCTACAATTCTTTACAGGTCATTTTTTTTACTTTTTTGACTTATAAAATTTTGTAATCTGATTTTATTCATTTTCATTATCATCAATTTTGTATTCTTCACTATCTTCTGCAACCATACTAAGATTTTCATCATCTTCTTCATCAGTCTGGCCATACTCGATAGGATCATCATCCATAAATGTATTTGTTATCACAAAAAATTTGTCAAAGAAATCAAATAATTTTTGAATTACATTTTTCTTCTTTGTTTGTCTTACATTATCTTTTGTAAAGAACGACATTGGTGGTAGTATATCAGATATTTCTGTTCCTGCAGTTTCTACCATTCCTTTTTCAAATGCATTTTGTACAAATCTATATGTTTTTTCTTTATCAAGATTTTCATCTGCAATTATTTTATCTAATTCTTCTTTTTTCTTGCTTTTCATAAAATCATGGAAATCTTCATATACATTTGAATCACCATCAAGAGAATCAATAAATGCTTCAATTAAATCTTTTTTATTTCTCAAATCAGGACTTGCCATAATTGCTTTATTAATATTGATCCTTATTTCTTTATCTTCCATGTTGCTTTCATGATACTTTTCAATTAAAGCCAAAATATAATCAATATTAACTTCTATTTGTTTTATTAATTCCATTTCAAATACTACATCTTCTGTAACATCAACTTTATCGCTTTGAGTAATCTTTCTGAATTGTTCATATAAGTCAATATACATAGATTGGTAATCTTGAAAATCTCTTTGTGTAATTAGATTATCACCTTTAAATCTATCAAAAGACATAAGAATATTTCTTACTTTTAATATTTGGCCAAATAATCTTATAAATTCTTTTTGATTTTGTTCTCCTATAATTTGAACACCCACAGGGAATCTTTCTTTTAATGCTTCTACTAAACCTACATATCCTGGGAAGTCTTTTTCATTCTTTTCTTGATCACCTGTATATCCATTATAATAGTCTTCATATTTTTTCAATAAAACAATACTTTTTGCATTTTCATCTCCAAATAATCCAAGTGCCTCATCTAATTGTTTTTCTAAATCTCTAAAACAAACTATATTTCCATATGTCTTAATAGAGTTTAGTATTCTATTTGTTCTTGAAAATGCCTGTATTAATCCATGATATTTTAGGTTCTTATCAACCCATAATGTATTAAGTGTTTTTGCATCAAATCCCGTTAAGAACATATTTGCTACAATTAGTATATCTATTTCTTTGTTCTTCATTCTTAACGAAACATCTTTATAATAGTTTTGGAATTTTTCTCCTGATGTATCATAAGCTGTTCCAAACATTTTATTATAATCTTGTATTGCTAAATCTAAGTAATCTCTATCTGTTTTGCTTAGGTTAATTGTTGATTCAGAATTTTCATCTTCTAATCCGTCATTTTCCTCATCATTTACGCCATAGCTATAAATTAATACTACTTTCAAATTGTTATCTTTTCTGGCTTTAAATGCAGAATAATACAATTTTGCCATTGGTATTGATGAAACTGCAAAAATAGAATTAAATCCATTAATATTTTTCTTTACTTTCTTTTCTTCTGTCTTATTATTTTTTGCAACATCAATTACATTCTCTAAAGTTCCCATTACATATGATTCATTTGTTTTTGTTTTCATTGCATAATGGCTAATTATATAATCTGTAACTAATCCTATTCTTTCATGATTCATTAATATTTTTTCAGTATCAATTGCATTGACTTTTTCATCAGTAATATTATCTTTTTCTTTTACTGTTTTAATATATTCATATCTAAATGGTAATACATTCTTATCATTTATTGCATGAACTATTGTATAAGTATGTAATCTTTCTCCAAACATCTGCTCAGTAGTCATAGATATTCCTTTTATTGTTCTACTATTTTCTGCAAAAATTGGAGTTCCTGTAAATCCAAACATATAGTATTTATTAAATTTCTTTACTATAAGTGAATGCATGTCACCAAATTGGCCTCTATGACATTCATCAAATATCATTACAACTTGCTTATCATATATATCATGATTTGCATTTTTCTTTATAAAAGTTGTTAATTTTTGAATTGTTGTAATTATTATTTTGGCATTTGGATCTGACAATTGTTCTTCTAATATTTTTGTGGATGTATTTGCATTTGCAGCACCTTTTTTAAATTTATCATATTCTTTCATAGTTTGATAATCTAAGTCTTTTCTATCAACTATAAATAATACTTTATCTATAAAATCTAATTTTGTTGCAATTTGTGCTGTTTTAAAAGATGTTAGTGTTTTTCCAGAACCTGTAGTATGCCAAATGTATCCACCTGCTTTTATACTTCCATAATATTTATAATTATTACCTATTTCAATTCTATTTATTATTTTTTCTGTAGCAACAATTTGATATGGCCTCATAACTAATAATGCTTCATCGCTTGTAAATACACAATATTTAGTTAATATATTTAAAATTGTATGTTTAGCAAAAAATGTTTTAGCAAAATCTATTAAATCACATATAGCATTGTTTTTCTGATCAGCCCAATATGAAGTAAATTCAAAAGTATTAACATCTTTAGAAGCTTTTTGAGCCTGTAACTTTGTTGTATTAGAATAGTATTTTGTATATGTTCCATTTGATATAACAAATATTTGAACATACTCAAATAATCCTGATCCAGCCCAGAAAGAATCTCTTTGATATCTATTGATTTGATTAAATGCTTCTCTTAAATTTACACCTCTTCTTTTTAGCTCAATATGTATCATTGGAAATCCATTTACTAACACTGTAACATCATATCTGTTTTCCCTGTTCCCCGAATTATTTACAAATTGATTTATTACCTGAAGGCTGTTATTGTGTATATTGGTCTTATCAATTAAATAAATATTCTTTTGTTCTCCATTGTCTAATTGAATAGTTTGTATATAATCTTCCTGTATTTTTCTTGTTTTGTCTAATATACCTTCATTAGAGTTTTTAATTGCATTGTTGTAAAAACTATTCCATTCATTCTCTGTGAATTTATATTTATTCAACTTTTCTAATTGTTCTCTTAGATTTTTAATCAATCCTTCTTCTTCATGAATTTGTAAATACTCATATGATTGTTCAGTTAATGTTTTTATAAATTCATTTTCAAGTTCAGCCTCTGATTGATAACTTTTGGCTTTACTTCTATCATATTCATATTTCCCTATAACTGTAGAATTAGGATTCTCAGATATTATATTTAAATTCTCCATATACATCTTCCTTTACTTAAGCAGTTTTTAACTCCTTAAATGATAATAATTTATTTCTATAATACTCATATTGTTTTTGTCTTGCTTCTATTTCAGCAGGTAATCCTTCTGCTATGTCATTTGTTAGTTTATCAAATTTATCTAGGATGTTTACTATCTTTTCTTGTACATCTAATGGTGGAACAGGAATAACTGTATTTTTTATATTATCATTATATAATCTTTTAATAGTTCCGCCTTCAACTTTCCAATCAATAATTTTATATAAATAATATAAATATTTATTAAGAATAATCTTTTCATCATTATCTATCCATACTATATTAGAATCTTGAAAATATGCAGGTTCACCATTATATATAACTGTTCTTCCTATAGTTCCTGATGCTGATAATAAAATTGTTCCTTTTTTAGGATATGAATACTTATCTTTATATTCTTTAAATAATGCTTTGGAAATATACGCATCAGCATTTTTTCCAAAAGTTCCAATTTTATAAAAAGGAATATCTCCTTCTGTTTTTGTCTGATTTTTCATTATCCTTTTACACATACATACTGATCCTATATCTCCCAATTTAATCCATTTTATTTCTTGTCCGTAGAAGTATCCGTGTGTGTGTGTGTGTGTGTGTGTGTGTAGAGTATCAAGGCTTTCAGCTGATTCATCAAAAGACAATAATTTATTTCTATAATATTCATATTGCTTTTGTCGAGCTGTAAGCTCTGCTGTAAGCTCTGCTGTAAGCTCTGCTGTAAGCTCTGTAAAATTATCTAATATTCTTACAATTTCATTTTGTACTTCTATTGGTGGAATTGGTATAATAAAGTTATTCATAATATCGTTGTTTAAATTATTAATTGTAGTTGAGTTTAATGCACTATCTAGATAATCTTTAAATAAATTACTTGTTAATATAAAATACAAAAATCTATTGTTTATATTAGTTGCTCTAACTACTCCCATAAAGCCACCAAATGTGTAATCACTGTCTTCATTTATGAATGCCACTTTTCCTATATGTTCTTTACTTCCGCTTCCCGCACAAATCAAAATATCTCCTTTTTTTAATAGTTGCTCTTCTTTTACCTTTACACTTTTATTGATTCTTTTAACATCTTCATAATTAATTGTATTTGTTGATAGAGTAATATTATTTGCTCGTAAAACTTTCCAACATTCTTCTTCATTATTTTTTATTTCTTTTGACTTGTTGTATGTAACACCTCTAATATATTGAGCTACTTCTTTGAATTTTTTATATGGTACCCCATTGTTACATCTTTTTTGAATTAATTTTTCTAAATTATTCACCATACACTACCTCTAATTCTTTTATTATTTTATCAAGTTCTATTCTTAAATCATTCTCTCTTTTTACTATTTTTTCAACTTCTTTATTAAGCTCTTTAATATTTATTGTTTCTCCCGTATCTTCCTGTTTTAAATATGTATTAACAGATAAATTACAATCTTTCCCCACTATCTTCTCATTTGATACTAATATAGATTTATATTCTTTGTTTTCTCTTTTTCTTAATAAATCAACTATATTCTCTATATTTTTATCTGTTAATTTGTTCTTGCTGTCACCTCTTAAGAATTCATTTGATGCATCAACAAATAACACAGAGTTATCTGCCTTACTTCTTTTCAATACTAATATACAAGTTGCAATTCCTGTTCCAAAGAATAAATCTGAAGGTAATTGAATAACTGCCTCTACAAAATTATTTTCTACTAAATATTTTCTTATTTTTTGCTCTGCCCCACCTCTATATAGCACTCCTGGGAACTCAACTATTGCAGCAGTTCCTTTTTCAGATAACCATGAAAGCATATGCATTGTAAATGCTAAATCTGCTTTTGAAGTTGGTGCTAATATTCCTGCAGGTGCAAATCTCTGATCATTTATTAATAATGGATTTTCTTTTCCTGCCCAATGAATTGAGTATGGTGGATTTGAAACAATTGCATCAAATGGTTCATCATCCCAGTGTTTTGGTTTCTCTAATGTATCTCCTAATGCTAAATCAAATTTATTATAATTTATATCATGTAGAAACATATTAATTCTAGCAAGGTTATATGTTGTAATATTGATTTCTTGACCGAAGTATCCTTGTTTTACATGTTTATCTCCAAGTATCTTAGCAAATTTTAAAAGTAGTCCACCAGATCCACAACATGGATCATAAACTTTATTTACTTCTTTCTTATCCATAATTACTATTTTAGCAAGTAATTCACCTACTTCTTGAGGTGTAAAAAATTCTCCTCCAGACTTACCTGCATTAGAAGCATACATTGTCATTAGATACTCATATGCATCTCCAAATAAATCTATTGTATTATCTTTATAATTACCTAGAGGCAAATCACCAATAGCATTTATCATTTTAACTAATTTGGCATTTCTATCTGTAACTGTATTTCCTAGCTTATTGCTATTTACATCTAAATCGTCAAATAAGCCTTTAACATCATCTTCTGAATCATGTCCTTTAGCTGAATTTTCAATGCTATTAAATATATTCTTTAATGTTATATTTAAATCTTGATCTTTTTCGGCTCTTTTTTGAAGATTTTTAAATAATTGGCTAGGTAGTATATAAAATCCCTTATCTTCTGTTAATGCTTCTCTGCCATATTTAGCTTCTTCATCAGAAAGCTCTGAATAATCAAAATCATTATTTCCCGCTTGTTTTTCTTTTTCATTTATATAATTTGTTAGGTTTTCAGAAATAAATCTATAAAATAATAATCCCAATACATATTGTTTGAAATCCCAACCATCAACAGAACCTCTTAAATCATTTGCTATTCTCCATATTGTTTTGTGAAGTTCATTTCTTTCTTGCTCTTTTTTATTATTCATTTGATTTCCCCCTAATTACTTTAATTCTATAATATCTTCAATATTACAATCTAATACTTTACAAATTTTAGCTAATATCTCTACTTGTACCGACTCATTTCTTCCAAGTTTAGCCATAGCATTCGTAGTAATACCTGCTTTCTCGGATAATTGTGTCTTATTAATCTTCTTGTCTATCATCAATTTCCATAGTTTATCATAATTTACTTGCATAAATTATTCCTCCATAAAATGATTTTTTATTACAAAATTATTCTATCATTTTACCATTTTTTATTCAAGATTTTCTTGAATATTTCAAGATATTTTTTATAAATTTTAAAACAACCATATATAAATAACTCTATTCTATACTTATCTATCTCTAATCTAACCTATCCTAACCTGGGTATCCCAACGGTCGTCACTTGGTATACCAATGATTGACCACTTTTTCCAAAAAACTCACGTAAAATTTTACTTTTGTGTGAATGTAGGTGAGCTGTGGGTGGTGAAATAATAAAAGAATTGACTTCATGTATGTCGGGGGGGGATTCCCTTTTCTAAAACACTTTATCAATTCTCTTTAATTTCGATATATTTTTAATCTCTACATCCTTAAATATGTAATTTATTATTATTTATTTTTAATTTTGTAGTTCTTTAGATTTTCGGTAGAGTTAGCATCAAATTTTTGATTTATTTAACACTTCCTATCAATGTAGGTCGAGATAAAACTGATGTAATTATTCTTTTATCCTCAAAACTTAATGTCCAACTCGCTCCACTTACTTGATCTCTTATTTTATAAACTTTACTTGGCTCACCTAATTTATCTTTTAGTTTTTTTATTACTGTCTTTCTACAACTATACAAATGTATTTGACTTCTTGCATAATCTATATGTACTATAGTTTCTTGTTCTTCAAAATCTGTATTATATAATTTCATTATTACCTCCTCAATTTTTATCGTATGTTTTTTTACACAACACATATGTGTTAAATCACACATATCAAATTATTTTTTGTTGTTCATCGATATGTAAAATCACACCACCATTGTTTTCTATGTATGTCCTGTTATATCAGTTATTTTTAATATTTTTATAGCGTTTTATACTTGCTACTTCAATATATGTGAAATCACACATGTTTTATAATATTACCATACCTTTACTATTTTATTATCTCTTTTTCTTATATCTTTTATCTTCTTCTGGAATATAAAAATTATCAGTTCCATATAATTTCCACTTATCAGAAAAGCCATATTTATTTGCTTTCATAAATGGAGCTCCAGAAAAAGTTTGTTTAATAAATCCTCTGTCAATTAGAATATCTATATCAGCTCTGAATGTTCTTAAATCTCCATACTGTTCCTTTGCCTCTGTAGCTGTCATAACAATTTCATTTCTATTATCTTCACCTGTTCTAGGATTCTTTTTATATTTACTTTTTAATGTTAAATATAATCCTTTTTGTCTTGGTTTCAAAGACATCCATGCCTTAGATTCCAACATATCAATACATATTTTTGTAAATCCTGATCTAGATAAACTGCTTTCAAAATTTTCATTCATAGGCATTTTAGTCTTTTTCGCCATAAAATCACCTCGAATGAACCAAAATATGTTGCTTTTTTCTATTGTCTGATGTATACTGTAAATAAGTTTTATGATGAACTCGTAGAGGAAAATAAATGTATTCGGATTGGTTTATGAAATACATTCGTTTTTCTCTATTTTTCATTTCAATCATTGTTCATCACCTCCACACTTCTCATGCATTGGTTTTGAATCCACATATCAATTAAGGCTTTCTTAAAATAAATCCTATTGGCAATTCTAAAGTTTGGTATTTCCTTGTTTTTAATTAACTTCCTCACTGTAGAATCACTACAGCGGAGATATTTAGTTAATTCTTTTACATTTAACACTTCTTCCATCATCTATTCCTCCTCTTTCTTTTTTTCTTCAGCTAATTTTTCCTTAGCTTTTTTAAGCCAATATCTTTTGTTTATTTCTTTAATTTTGTCTTTGTTTTTTCTAGCCCATGCTTTCGATCTTTCATTTTTTAGTTTTCTTGCCATGTCTTCTAATTGCTTGTTTTCTTCCATATTCTCACCTTCTTTCATAATTATTTTCATATACCTTGACATCTTAGAAAATAAATTGTATACTTAAGATGTTAATGATTATTATTATTATACTTGTTTATAACATATAATCAATTTGCGATAAAAAACTTTTAGTTATCATTAACAGAAAGGACGATCAAATATGGAAGACACACGTATTATAGGAGATTTATTATTATCAAAAAACTTTGAAAACTTTTCATTTAGACGTGGTTATAACTTCAGCTTATTTAATATAAAAACTGATAAATTATCTGCTCCAGGTAATATATTTTTAAATCTTTTAAATAACTATGAATTGATTATAGAAGTATTAGAAAAAAGTAAATCTATAATTCAAGAACCATACTGGAATGTTCCAGATTTTATTGAAAAGAATTTATTAAAACATGATAAATTTATTGCAAAATTTATTAGTACAGAAATTGAAAATTTTATCTGTGAGAATAACTCAACTCTTTCTCATTTACAAAAAGATTTAAAAGAAATAGAATCTGTCATAAATGAAGTCAAAAAGGATAAAGAATATGATTTAGTAGAAGAAATGGAAGAAGATAAATCAAAAATTATTGATAAATTAAAAAAATATAAGGACAGATCAAAAAATCTAGAAGGATACATTTCAAAACTAATTCTAACTTTTACAAATTATAAAACATATTTAGATTTGTATTTTGGAATACTTGATAATAAAAAATTCAAAAAGCAGAATCTTTCATATTTTCAAAGTTTCTTTATGTTGGAATTTGATATTCCAAAACATAAGATGAGTCAATTCTTTATAGAAAATAATCAAATCACATTAGCAAATAATATGCTACTTTATTGCTATAAAAATTTGAGAGAAAAGACAAAAAAAGAACATCTTTCTGATGATGAGGTATACTCTGAATTGTTTGAAATGAATAAAAACTTACTAAAAAACAATGAAATTTTTACATTAAGAAATTATGAAATATCTTCATTAAAAGATTTGTTCTGCGTGTTCTTTAATTATTTATTTGAAAATAATATAACAATAAATAAATGCAAAAATTGTAGCAAATATTTTATTCCTGCCAATAGAACAGACGAAAAATACTGTGAAAACATAAGTCCACAAAACTTTAATAAAACTTGCAAAGAAATAGGCTCAAAACTATCATTTGCTTATAAGAGAGATTCTGAACCAATCTCTAGAGAACACAATAAAACCAAAGTTGCACTTTCTATGAGAATTATCAGAGCTAAAAAGAAAAATGATTTTGAAGAAGTAAATAAAGTTGCAAAACATTTAGAAAAATACTTGTCAAATTATCAAAAAAAGTTAAACAACTACAATAAGCATAAGATTTCTGAAGAAGAATTAATTAATTGGATTATTTCTCAAAAAGAAATATAAATATTTTAAAATTTGAAAGGAGGTGAAAATAATGAGCGTGATGGAAATAACTAAAAACAAAAAGTATAGAATTGAAATTGTTCTTGGCTATAATGGTAAGAAAAAAATTAGACATATTGAAACCTACTATGGCAAAAAAAGTGAAGCTAAGGCAAGAGAATTTGAACTTAAGAAACTATTAAAAAACGGATCTGTATTTCAGAAAAAGAATTACACTCTTAAGGATCTTAGTGATGAATATCGTGATTACAAAGCTGATCTTGTAGAAAAAAAGACATTTATCAATTATGAATACAGATTAAAATTAGCTATGGAAAAAATGGGCTATGTTAAGCTACAAGAATTAAATGTAAAAATACTTGAAAACTTTTATCACTATTTAAGACACACATACATTTCTGCTAGGAATAAACCTCTTAGTCCAACAACTATAAGAAGTTATTACGATATTATAAACAATATGTTGGATTATGCTGTTAGATGTGGTTATATACAAGAAAATCCAAATTCCAAAATTGAAAAACCAAAAAGAGCCCAACCTAATGTTTCTTGTTATTCGGATGAGGAAGCAAGAGAACTCCTTTTATTAATTTTACAGGAGCCAATTAAATATCAAGCAATAGTATTTTTATCTTTAGATTTAGGCTGTAGACGTGATGAACTTACAGGTCTTACTTGGGATGATATAGACCTTGATTCAGGTAGACTTGAAATAAATAAAACTACTCAATATGCCTATGGTGAAATTTATGAAAAAGGAACAAAAACTGTAAATAGTGAAAGAGTTAATTATGTTTCTGGAATGACACTTGATATTCTTAAACAATGGAGAAAAGAACAACTTCAGCAAAAACTACTTCTTGGTTCTAAATGGGAAGGAAGTAACAGAGTTTTTACAACAGATTATGGTGCTGATATTCATCCAGATACTCCTACTAAAATATTTAAAAAGATATTAAAAAAGTATAATCTAAGAGAAATTAAATTTCATAGTTTACGACATACCACAGTTAGCCTAATGATTCGTAAAGGTATTCAACCACAATTAATCAGCAGAAAAGTTGGACATTCAAGTGTACAAACTACAGATAGAATATATTCTCATTTCTTTGAAGATCAATTTAAAGATGTTCCTAATGTTATGGATGATCTTATTAGTGTAAAAGCAAATTAAAATAGACGAGATTTTATATATGATCCCGCCTATTTTTTTATTTCCTTAAATCCAATTATTTCACTGTATTTTTCATCTTTATATCTCGTTTCTACTCTATATTCATATTTATTCTCCATAATATCTTTTACAACAAAGATTATTTCATCTTCCTTGTTTATTTTTTCTGAGACATTTATGTATAAATTAAATATTTGATTCTTATCAACAACATCTCCATACAACGATTTATATAATTTACCATTAATAGAAACACCATCTATAATTAATACAGCATTATCTGTATTTTTTATTACACCAAAAATCTGTCCTTCCTTTTCGTCAAAATTTCCTACACCCAAGCAAAAATCAACAGCACTTTTGTATTCATATTCTTGTCTTAAATCTAATCTATAAAAAAGTGGCTTATTTGCTAATAATCTTTCTTCTTTTTCTTTGCGTTTTTCATGACGTATTGTCATAAATACACCTAAGAATGTGCACAATCCCCCTATTATTGCTGATATAATTGGAATGGCTATTTCTTTAAGAATTATATAAAATTTCATTTTATTTCCTTTCTTTATTCCTTATTATACTCTTCTAAAACCTTATTAACAAAATTGCTGTTATAATAGTATCTTGAATTTCCTCTTTTATTAACAACATCAAGATATCTTGCCTTACAACAAATTTCTTCTTTTTGGAGTTTTTTCTTTATAGCATTAAATTTGGTTCCTTGTTTAAAATCTGCCTGTTTTTTCCTTATCATTTGAATTATTTGTTCATTTGTAAATGGATACATTTTTTTAAACATTTCATCATTAAGTTCTATATTTATTTTTTTCCATCACTCGCATATTTTAATAATACCGCCTCATCTATACTACTTTTTGACACTTTAATATCAACATTTACTAAAATATCAAAATCATCACCTTCAGACGATGAATTGGCAGCTAATTCTAAATAATTCAATAAATTTCTTTCAGCTACACTTGTACTTAAAGTATCATAATTCTTTATAGCGGTATCAAAATTTAATGGAGTTATAAAAAAATTATACTGATCTATTTTTATATTATTAAACCACATATCAAATATTTTAACATAGTTCTTAATACTTGCAGCACATATTGAATACAATTTTTCTTTTATATTACTTGATCTATTTAATAAATGTATTGCATTATCTCTAATTTCAATTAAAATGTTAATATTATCTTTTAGATTATTACTGATAAAACCTTTAGAATGCAAATTATTTATACATTTATTTATATCAATAGTATATGGCGGTCCAATCCTATTTCTTTTTATTATTTTTTGTTTTAGTATCTTATCTTTTTTGCCCTTTTTATTTTCATATATGTATAGTGAATTAATTCTTTCTTGATTGTCTAATAATATTTTAGCTTTGAATATTAATTCATATGCATTTATCATTAGTATACAAAATGCTTCTTCCCTATATTTAGAATCTGGCTTATTATATATTTCTAATGCTGTTAATGTTGCATTTAATGATTTCTTTGCCATTCTATAAGATAATTTTTCCATAATACTTCACTTCCTTCAACATCCTTATTCTATAATATATAGTATGAAAATATTGTCGAATTTTGTATTTTAAAGCAAAAATTTATCGATTGTTATTTTCATTTATTTTTTATTATATCACGCATTTTTTATTTTGACAGGTATTTCCAAAAACTTTCGCCACTTTTTCGCCACTTTTTTAGGGCAATAAAAAAATCAAGGAACTTTGAATCCCTTGATAAATCTGGTTGAGGGGGTAAGACTCGAACTTACGACCTTCGGGTTATGAGTTTATATTTTTATAAAACCTATTTGATGAACTCTCTAAAAATTATAATATATTTTATTTCTTAATTTTTATTCAATTTCACAATTCCTAACAATCACATCTGAAATTTATACATTTTTACAATATCTATAGTCCTCCTAACCACAAACCCTTGAAACAACCACTAAAAAATGATATATTAAAAGCATATATTATACATCTATATAAATACTAATGATGATAATTTAGGAGGTTTAAATGATTATAGAATACGATTCAATTTATGATGAGCAAATTAAAGACTTACTAGTAGAACTACAAAACTATTTGATTGATATAGATGATTGGCACACACAAATATTACTTCCTCAGTATAAAGAAGGAATGTTTAAAATTGACAAAAATAAAGTCGATAAACAAAACGGAAAAATCTATTTATATGTAGAAAAAAATGTCGTAGAAGGTCTAATCATTGGAATAGTAGAAGAAAAAGATGAAATTGACAAATTAACAAATGACTGTGCTAAAACAGGTTCTATACTTGAATTAGTTGTAAAAAGCAGCATTCGTGGACAAGGAATTGGAAAGATTTTATTAGAAAAAATGGAAGAATATTTTAAAAGTATTAATTGTAAAAGGATAAATATTGAAGTTTTTGGTCCAAATAAAAAAGGATTAAATTTCTATGAAAAAAATAATTATATTGTTAGAGATATGATTGTTTCTAAAAAAATTTAAAAGGAGATTATTTTTACTATGCAAGATATTGAATATGAAAGATATGAAAAGATTGGAAATTGGGATTTTTCAGATATAAAATATACTGTAGAGCAAGATAGTAATTGGGATTTTTATAAAGAAATATCCAAATATTCTAAGCCTAATTCACTAATACTAGACCTGGGTACAGGTGGTGGAGAAAAAACTTTAGAAAAAATGCCAGATGCAAGAATGATAATTGCAACTGATTTTTCTCCTAAAATGATTGAAACTGCTAATATTAATAAGAAAAATTATCCTAATAAAAATATAAAATTTGTTACAATGAATAATCTTAAGATGACCTTTCCGAATAATTTATTTGATATTGTTACAGCAAGGCACACTGCTATAGATGCTGCTCAAATATATAATTGTTTGTCTGATAATGGAGTACTTATTGTTGAAGGTGTAGATAAATACGATTGTTGGGGATTGAAAAAACTTTTTAACAGAGGTCAAGGATTTAATGATTCTATATCAATAAGTCAAAAGGATTATAATGATATAAAAGATGCTGGATTTTCTGAAATAGACATGCAAGAGATAATACAATATGAATATTATAAAACCGAAGATGATTTACTTGCTTTACTTTTTAAAACGCCTATTTTAGATGATTTTTCTGAATTACATATATCAAATAATATACATAGAGATCGAATTGAAAAAGAATTATTTAATAAATATGTTGCTGAACACTCTACCGATAAAGGAATAGAGTTAAAAAGAATTTTATACGGAATAGTAGCAAAAAAATAATAAAAAAGGAGATACATATGAATAATTATACAAAATCTAAAAATGAAAACACCCAACCTAAAATGGCCCCTGAACTAAGAAAATATATAAAATTATTAAATGGAAAAGAAGTCTTAGATTTAGGTGTAGGAAAAGGATATAACTCTGTTTTGCTTTCAAACTTTGGATTTAATGTTACAGGTGTTGATATTTCAAATGAGTCTTTAAAATACATAGAAGAAAACTTTGATTGTGCTAATTTAACACTTATAAACAAAGATGTAAGAGAATTTGAAATAGAAAAAAATAAATATGATTTAATACTTTCTAGCAATGTTTTGCATTTTATGCCAAAGGAAGATTTTCTTAAAATTATTAAAAAAATAAAAGAAAATCTAAAAGAAGATGGATTAATATATATTTCTGTTTTTTCTAAAGAAGATCCAAGTTCAAAGCTTAATAAAGATTTTAAAGAAAACACATGTATTAGTTATTTTTCAAAAGAAGAGATACTTGATATCTTTTCTGATTTTACTACAATATTAATTTCAGATGAGTATAGTTTAGATTTGGGGCATGGAAAACCTCATTATCATGGTATGATAAAATATATTGGAAAAAAATAAAAAATTAATGAACTCTAAAATTCAGTAGAGTTCATTTTTATTTGTTTTTTAAATTTCTATACTCCTACACTCATTGTTTCTGGAAGTGTAGAGCCTCCATCTATCACAAAGCTTTGCCCTGTTATATATGATGCTTCACTGCTTGCTAAAAATGCAGCAAGTTCTCCTAATTCTTCTATTGTTCCTAGTCTTTTCATAGGTATTCCATCTGCTATTCCTTTCACAACCAAATCAGGGTTATTTGAATCAGAATCTTTAGCAATTCCTTCTACCATAGGTGTCATAATATATCCTGGAAGTATTGCATTTACTCTAATATCCTTTTCTACTAATTCTGCTGCAAGTCCTTTTGTAAAACCTAGAAGTGCAGCTTTTGTGGTAGCATATGCTACTTCGCCTGTATCTGCAACCATTGTTCCTGTTACTGATGATAAGTTTACAATTGCTCCACCTTTATTCATATATGGAACAAATGCTTTTGAAACATTCCAGCTTCCTTTTATATTTATATCAAAATGATAATCTCTAATTTCATCAGATGTTTCTAAAAATGGTGTTAATTTTGCAACTCCTGCATTATTAACTAAAACATCTACTTGTCCATATTTCTCATAGACTTCTTTTGCTATTTCACTTACTTTTTTGCTGTCTCTTATATCTACTTTAAATCCTTCTACAGGCTTACCTTCTTCTTTGAAATTATCTACAATATCATATATTTTATCAGAATAATCTAGAATTATTACTTTTGCACCATGTTTTAAAAAAACTTTTACTATTCCTAGGCCATTACCCATGGCTCCACCAGTTACTACAGCAACTTTATTTTCTAATTTCATAATAATCCTCCCTATTCTACTTCTGCTTTCCATAAACCATGTTTGTTACAATATGCATAAAGTGTTGCACCTTTCATATATGGAAACCTTACTTCTGCTGCTTGTTCTGGATATAGTTTTACTGTTATTTCTTTGTTTTCTTTTACGATACTAATCCATTCGATATAGTGTTCCTTTTCCATTACATGATTTACTTTAACTAATAATTCGTCTTCTACTTTTTCATATGTTGGAACATGTTTTTCAACTGCTGCATCTACAGAGTTTGGAACTAATTTTTCCATTGGCTCTCCACAACATACAATTCCACATCCTGTGCAATTGCAATCTTCAATTACTTTTACAATTGCTCCACATGATTTACATTTTTTTATTACTAATTCATTTTTCATAATATCTTCCTCCTTTTTTCTATGCCTTGATTATATTATTTATTTTAATTCTTGTCTAGTAATTTTATACTAATATATGTATATTTTTTGGCAAACTGCATATAATGTATATAGAAATATCTGGAAATCATTAATATTTTAAAATTTCTGTTGACAAACATACTTTTATGGGTGTATAATAATAAAGATTTAAACATCGCGGGGTGGAGCAGTTGGCAGCTCGTTGGGCTCATAACCCAAAGGTCGGTAGTTCGAGTCTACCCCCCGCAACCAAGGAAATATCAAGGAATTGCAGTTTTGTAATTCCTTGTTTTTTTATATTCCGACCAACTTTTGACCAACTTTATAAATTATTTTAATAAAATTCCTATTCCTATAAAGACAGTTTAAAGCTAAATGTAAAAAAACAAAAATTAACATATGGTAAAATTTTTTTAAAAAGCAAATTCAAAATACAAAGTAAGTAAAAAATGAGACAAAATTGCTCCGTCCCCAAAAGTCTCATTCGGCAAAATTCGACAAAAATGAGAGAAAAGAGAACTGTCCCCTTTCTATCACGACAAAATTCTTAATTTTGTCACAAATCTATTGTAAATCTTGATAATAAATAATATAATAGCAAAGAATTAATTTTATAAGGGGGATTAGAAATGGGTTTAAAGTTAGAAAATGTTTCTAAGTCTTTTGCTGGAAAGCAAGCTGTTAATGGCATTTCTTTTGAGGTTGATAAGCCTGGCGTTTTTGGTTTGCTTCGGAACTAATGGTGCTGGTAAGACAACAACTATTAGAATGCTTCTTGGCATTATAAAAAAAGACAGCGGAAATATTACATGGAACGGAAAAAAGGTTGAGAGAAAAAGTGTTAATTTTGGATATCTTCCAGAGGAAAGAGGAGTATATCCTAAAACCAAAATTTATGATCAATTAATGTATTTTGCAAGACTTAAAGGTATGACAATAAAAGATGCGGATTCTGCAATTAAATCTTGGGCAAAGGTCTTAAAGGTTGAAGAATATATTAATATGCCTGCTGAGAAGTTATCAAAGGGTAATCAACAAAAAATTCAATTTATGACTTCTATTCTTCATGACCCAGAGTTAATTGTGTTAGATGAACCTTTTAGTGGACTAGATCCTGTAAATACTGAAATCTTAAAAAATGTAATTATTGATTTAGTAAAAAAGGGTAAATACATAATAATGTCTAGCCACCAAATGGCTTCTATTGAAGAGTTTTGTACTGACATTTTAATTTTAAATAAAGGAAAAACTGTTCTTCAAGGTAATTTAAAGGAAATTAAGGAGTCTTACAAAGCAAACAGACTAGAAATTTCTACTGATAAAAATATTGATAAATATATTAGTGAATATAATATGGATATAGAGTTTTCTAAAAATAATGAGTATTCTATAAAGATAAATTCTGAAAATGATGCTCACCTATTATTAAAAAGCTTAATTTCAGATGGATTAAATGTAGACAAATTTGAAATTAAGAAACCAACTTTAAATGATATATTTATAGAAAAGGTAGGTGAAAATTAATGAAGGATTTATTAGTTGTTATGTCTTTTACTATTAAAGACATGGTTAAAAGAAAGTCTTTTATAATTTCTACACTTATAATTTTATTATTAATAGTTCTTGGATTTAACATTCCAAATATTATAAGTGCAATAGCAGGAGAAGGAGATACTCTTTCACAAGATAAGATTTTAATTGTAGACAGTGAAAATATATTCGGACGGAAGCCTAGAGAACTTAAATCAAATGGAATTAGGATATACTTTTGAAGTAAGCTCTAATGATGTTTCTTTTGATGATATTAAAGCAAAAATAGAAAATGGAGATATTGATAATGCAATTATTATTGAAAAAAAGGATGATGGAACATATAAATTAAGATATATTGTAGAAAACTTAGTTCAAGTTTCTACTGTTCCGGAAGATTTAGTTAATGCGATAAGTTCTGTATATACAAATATGCAAATTTCAAAACTTGGGCTAACACCTACTCAAATTGCAAGTCTAACACCTAATTTCGAGCTTAGTTTAGAACAAACAGAGGAACAAGAAATAAGTGGTAATGTAGCTGTAATAATGTTATTATCTTTAGTATTATTTTATGCAATTTATTTTTGTGCATACCAAGTTTCAAGTTCTATAACTACAGAAAAAACTTCTAAAATAATGGAAACTTTAGTTACTTCAACTTCTCCTAGAACAATAGTATTAGGTAAAACTATAGGTATTGGAATTGTTGGATTAATTCAAGTTTGTATATTAGTTGCAGTTGCATTAATTTCTGCTAAAGCATTCTTAGATCCTGAGTTATTAAATGCTGTTTTAGATATGTCTAAGTTTACACCATATTTAGCATTAATTACAATTGTTTACTTTATTTTAGGATATTTTGCATATGCTTTACTTTATGCTTTAACAGGCTCTACTGTAAGCAAACCAGAAGATATTCAATCTGCGAATGGACCTGTTGCAATAATTTCTGTTTTAGGATTTTATTTAGCATATTTTACAATGATGAACCCAACAAGTGAACTAAATCAATTTGCAGCAATATTCCCTATTTCATCTCCATTTTGTATGCCTTTTAGAATTATGATGGGAATTGCATCAACACAAGAAGTTATAATTTCTATTGCAGTATTATTAGCTACAATTCTAGTAATTGCACAAATTGCAATTAAAATATATTCTAATGCAATTTTAAATTATGGAACAAAGATGAATTTTAAGGATATTGTAAAATTATATAAAGATAAAAATAATTAATTAAATAAAAAATTGGACACTATTTGTTTTTATAGTGTCCAGTTTTTTATAAAGTTTTTTAGATTTTCATATATACTTTGACAATATTTATAATATTTTAATAGATTAACACCGTTTTTTTAGTATAATGTCAACATACAAAAGAAAAGGGGTGTTAATGTGAATAATTTAGTGCAACAAGATTTGAAAAAATGTGGTACTGTTACTGTTTCTGTATATAGAAAAAGATTAAGTAATGATATCGTTTTTGACATAAAAACTGATAATGATATTGTATTACCTGTTTCTTATGTTATAGAAGACATGTTAAAATTATACTAGAATTGGCTTTGCTTATTCTAGTTTTTTATCTTTCTAAGTCCTCTTCTTTTTCTTGTTTTTTAGTAATTGCTGCTGATTTTAATGTATCTTCTAACCATTGTGGTTCTGGGTAATTATTTTCATCTAATGCTGCTAAAACAAATCTATCTCTAACACTCCATCTAGTTACTCTGCCATTTTCGTTATATCTTCTTCCTAGGTCATTTAAGATTTTTCCTAAGTCTAAATCAATACCTTGCTTTTTTGCTAAAATTTGAGTAAATGCAAGAGTTGTTCTTGTGTTTCCGTCACGAAATGGATGTGTTCTCCAAATTGATGAGACATATTTTGTAATACTTTTAATTTTTTCGTCAAAATCTTTATTTTTCCAATTTTCTTTATTAATCTTCTTTATTTCTGATTCTAATTCTTTTTTTATGTTTTTAGGCTCTGCATAATCAATGCTTACCATTGGTATTACTTCTTCTATTTTTATCATAGGAACTGTTCTAAACTCTCCTGCCCAGTCAAATATATCTTCAAATATATGTTTATGAATTTTCTTTAATAATTCTACATCACATTTTTCGTTTGACAATTCTCCTATATCCATCAATTTTGCAAACCCAATGTCTCTTTCTGCTTTTTTTAATTCTTTTTCATCTGTTATATTTAACAAATTTTTTAATGTCCCATTTTCTAATATATATGGATCTTTCATTATTTTTTATACCTTTCTATAATTTGTTTTTGAACTTCTTTTAATTCTAATCTTCCTTCTATATATTCTTTTGCAAGTTCTACCGCTTCTTTTGATGGAGTACTATTTGCACCTATTGATATCCCTAAAGCATTTTTTACAATATTTTTTCTTTCTTCTCTTGTTGTGTCTTTTATTAAATAACTCAAAATTAACCACCTCTATCTTAAGAACCCTTTTATTATTTCTTGTTCTGCTTCTTCTTCTGATAATCCTAATGTTCTTAATTTCATTATTTGCTCTCCTGCAATTTTACCAATTGCTGCTTCATGTATTAAATTTGCATCTACATTGTTTGCCACAACTTCTGGTACTGCTGTAACTTTTGCATTATCTTTAATAATTGCATCACATTCACTATGTGAAAAACATTTTGAATTCCCATAAATTTTTGATACAAAATATTGCTCTGAGTCATCTACTGCAACAGACCTTGATGTTATATGTGCACTCGAATTTTCTCCATTTAATTCTACATCAAAAATTGTTTTTGCATATTGTTTTCCATGTGTCATTATTTTTTCTGTAACTACAAGGTTTGAATCTTCTTCTAAAACCCCTTTTGTTTCTCTTATTGTAGAGTCTACTCCTTTTATTTGGTAACTTTCCATATCTAAATTACTTCCTCTTTTTAGATATACTTCAGTTACAGGGTTTAATATTTTCTTTCCTTCACCTTTACCTTCTCCATAGTGTTTTTCTATATATTTTACTTTTGCTCCTTTTTCTAAGTAAAATCTATGTATTCCGTCATGTTCTGAATCTTTATGATGTTCATTATGAATTCCACATCCTGCAATTATTATTACATTTGCATTTTTTCCTATATGAAAATCATTATATACTACATCTTTTAGTCCACTTTTTGTTATTATTACAGGAATATGTATAAATTCAAATTTTGTATTTTCTTTTACATATATATCTATTCCTGAGCCGTTTTCTTTACTTACTATATTTACATTTTCAGTTATTTTTCTTTCTATTCCTGAGCCATTTTTTCTAATGTTATATGCTCCTTTTTTTATTTCTTCTAAGTTTGATATTTCATTTAATAATTCTTCATCTATTTTATTTAAATTTTCTTCCATCTATTTATTACACCTTCTTTCTTTGCAACATTTTTTATTTGCTTCAATTGTACTTTCTAACATTTTTTTAGTTTCTTCGTCTTTTTGAATTTTTCCGTTTTTTAATAAAACAATTTCATCTGCTATATTTAAAATTCTTTCTTGGTGTGAAATAATTAGAGTTGTTCCTTTTATTATTTCTCTCATTGTTTCAAATACTTCTATTAAGTTTCCAAAGCTCCAAAGGTCTATTCCTGCTTCTGGTTCGTCAAATATAGTTAAATCTGTACCTCTTACAGCAACTGTTGCTATTTCTATTCTTTTTAATTCTCCTCCTGATAAAGAAGCGTTTACTTCTCTATCTACATATTCTTTAGCACATAAGCCTACTTTTGATAATATTTCACATGCTTCTTTTTTCTTTATATCTTTTTTTGACGCTAATCTTAATAGGTCATATACTGTTATTCCTTTAAATTTTACAGGTTGTTGGAATGCAAAGCTAATTCCTAAGTTTGCTCTTTTGTCAACACTAAGGTTTGTAATATCTTTTCCATTAAAAATAATTTTTCCCCAGTCTGGTTTTTCTATTCCCATTATTATTTTTGCAAGTGTTGATTTTCCAGAACCGTTTGGTCCTGTCATTACTATGAATTTACCTGTATCTAATTTTAAATTAACATTATCTAATATTTTTCTTCCATCTCTTTCAAATGATATATTTTGTAGTTCTAACATTTTATTCCTCCTTTTTTTCTTTTCTTAGTCTATTTTTTGCTGTTATTTTTACACATGTTCTACATTTTTCGCTATCTGAGTTATATCCACAATCTAAATCTCCTAAGTCTAATATTTTTGTTATATATTCATCTAATTTTTTAGTTGTTTCTTTTGACATTGCATATTTCATAGCTTTTGCTTCTTCCATAGCTTGGTCTTTATCTATTTCTAATACTTCTGTTAAAAACATATTTAAGATATCATATTTTTTTAAAATTTCTTTTGCCTTTTCTATACCCTTTTTTGTAAGTTCAATATTTTTATATGCTTCATAATTTAAAAGCCCTAATTCTTTTAAGCTATTTACTCCTTTGTTTACACTTGGCTTTGTTATTTTTAGTTTATTTGCAATGTCTGTTACTCTTATTTTATTATTGTTTTTACTTAATATATATATAGTTTTTAAATATTCTTCTTGAGATTCAGTTAATTTCATATTTTCCTCCTTTTGTTAGCTTGCGCTAACATTATATATGTAAAGTGTTGTTTTGTCAAGTTTTATATTATTTTATATCTACCAAGTCTTTTATTTCTTCAAATTTTGCATCTCCTATTCCTTTTACTTCTTTTAATTCTTCTATTGATTTAAAACTTTTATGTTCTTTTCTATAATTAATTATTTTTTCTGCTGTAGATTCTCCAATTCCCGGAAGAGTGTTTAATTCTTCTTTACTTGCTTTGTTTATATTTATTTTTCCTTTTGAACTTTCTTTAGATGTATTTCCTAAAGCTATATTTTCTTCTACTTCTTGATTACTATTTGTTACTTCTTCTCCTTGCTTTGGTATATATATTTTCATTCCATCTTCTAATTTTGATGCTAAATTTACATTTTTCATATCTGCTATTTCTAAAGTTCCTCCTGCTTTTTCTATTGCATCAATAATTCTTGCATCTCCTTCTAATTCATAAACTCCTTCATTTTTTACTGCTCCAGATATATGAACTTTTATTTTATTTTCTTCTGCTTCTACATCTACTTCATTTGATGAATTTTCTACTTCTAATTCATTTGTGTCTGACACATTTAAATTTTCTTCTTTTGAGCTAACATATGAATAATATGCAATTCCAATTATTGCTACTATTCCTAAAAATATTAATATTATTTTTTGTTTTTTTGATATTTCTAACAATAAAATTACCTCCTTTTTTTATTTACTTTTTTTCAAAAATACTGTATATTATTTACATAGGAGAAGATAACAAATGAAATTTTTTAAAAATTTACTAATAAATATACTAATTATTTTAATATTTTTTCTAGCATTTCCTTTTGGAGTAGTTTTTGCAGAAAACATAGATGAACCAAATATTAGTGCTATTTCTGCAATTTTAATAGATAACAGAACAAACAAAGTATTATTTCAAAAAGATGAAAGTAAAAAGATGTATCCTGCAAGTACAACAAAAATTATGACAGCTATTTTGACATTAGAAAATGCAAATTTAGATGACAAAGTTGTTGCAAGTTATTCTGCAATTATGGATATTCCAGATGGATATTCTAGTGCTAATATTCAAGTAGGAGAAGAATTATCAATTGAACAATTACTAGAAATGCTACTTGTTCATTCTGCAAATGATGCTGCAAATGTTTTAGCAGAAACTATTGGTGGTTCTATAGATAGTTTTGTTTCAATGATGAATACGAAATGTAATGAGCTTTCTTTAGATGGAACTCATTTTACAAATACATATGGATTACATGATGAAAATCATTATTCTACAGCTTTTGATTTAGCAAAACTTATGCAATATTCATTAAAAAATGAAGATTTTAGAAGATTAGCAGGTTTAGCTTCTTGCACAATTCCTGCAACAAATAAGTCTCAGGCTAGGTCATATAGTTCTACAAATGAATTAATAATTCCTGGAAATTATAACTATTATAGATATTTAACTGCAGGAAAGACTGGTTTTACCACTCCTGCTGGGGAATGTTTAGTTTCATCTGGTTACAAAGATGATTTAGAACTAATTTGTGTAGTACTAGATTGTTATTCCAGCCAAGATAGATTTAATGATACAAAAGCTTTATATGAATATGGTTTTTCTAATTATTCTGTAAAAACTATTGCAAATGCATATGATAAAATTACTGAAATAGAGGTTTCAAATGGTTCAAAAGATACTAAAAATTTAGATTTATTAATTTCAGAAAATATATCTGCACTGATTAAAAATTCTGATAATAATGAAAATATTGAACCAGAAATAGAGCTAAATAACAAGATATCAGCACCTATTGAAGAAGGAGAAAAATTAGGGAAAGTTTCTTATACGATAAATGGTGTTAAATACTCGACAGATTTAATTGCTTCTCATTATGTTGAAAAAGTAAATGTTTGGATTTATGTAGTATATATACTAGGAGCAATTATTGTTTTAGCTTTACTTTACTTAATTTTCTTTTCTAAGAAAAAATAATAAAAAGAGGGCATAATTAATAAATTGCCCCCTTTTTTATTTAATTTTATACATAATCTTTTCCAAGTACTATTGTTATATCAACTTTACTAGAACTTGACTCTGAGTTTTGTATATCCCCTACTCCTAGTACTTGTTCTATATTAGTTAAAATTGTGTCTGCTGCATTTTGTTTATTTATTATAGCTGTTTTTGAAGTTGCAGTTGTTACACCTTTTCTTGTAACTTCATATCCTGCTCCTTCTAGTTCTTCTACTGCTTTATTTAAATTTTTGCTATTTCCGCTTCCATTTAACACTTCTATTATAACATCTTTTTTACTTACTGTATTTGTTTCTATTTTATTTCCTTCTTCATCTGTTACTTGTGTTTGTTCTTGTTCTAAGTCTCTATCATAAAATAGTTCTTGAATTAATTTTTCTGTTTCTTCTTCGTCTGCAACAAAAATACTAACTCCGTTTGTTTGATTCCATGGTGGTGTTGTTCCTGGAAGTGTTGATGTAAGTAGGTTTTCTGTGTTGAATTCTACTATATATGGTATATAGTCTTTTGCAACATTAAAGTCTACATTTGTTATAACATTATTTTTTGCTACATCTAATATTTGTCCAAGCTTAAATATATTTTCTGCTTTTGCAGTTTGTTTTAATACAGCCATCATAAATTCTCTTTGTGTTCTCATTCTACCTAAGTCATTATCTCCATATTCTTCTGGATATGATGAACCATCATTATTATGTCTAAATCTAACTACTTGTTCTGCTTTGTCTCCATCTAATAATTGTTCTCCTGCTTTTAGATGAATATGCAAGTCTTGAGATGTATCGTCATAATCCATATCTATTGGAACATTAAATGTTACTCCACCTATTGCATCAACTAATTCTATAAATCCTTGTGTTTTAACTATTACATAATATTCTAACCCTAAATTTGTTAAATCATTTACTGCTTCTAGCACTTCTTCTGGGTCTTCATTTCTACTATATATTGAATTTATTTTTTGATATGCTGTTGCTTTTTTAGGATTTTTTCCTGTATAAGTATCACGAGGGATTGAAAGTAATGTTGCTTTTTGTGTGTTTGGATTGTATGATGCAACCATTATTGTGTCTGTTAGAAGTGCTCCTTCTTCGTCTGTGCTTATTCCTAAAAGCAGACATCTAAATTCTTTTAAATCTTTTTTTGTATATTCATCGTGTCCTACGACTGTTGCAAGCATTCCGCTTAATCCCCAACCATTTTTATATACACGATATGCAAATACTCCTCCTGCAATTAGCAAAATTACTAAAATTGTTAGTAAAACTATTTTCCAAGTTTTTCTTTTTTTCTTTTTATTTCTTGCTTTTTGTCCTGTAATATCTTTTTTATTTATTTTTGTATTTTTGACATTTTTATTTTGATTTATTTTTTTTGTTGTGTTTGAGCTTTTATTACTAGTTTTTGTATTTAATCTTTTGTTACCTGCTTTTTTATCCAAAATTTCTCAACTCCTATAATTTTTATGTTCATAGTATATCAAATATATATAAAAAAGGCAATAAATCTAGCTAAAGAAAATATTTAAAATGTTATTTTCATACATCATTTTTCCAAGATAAGATTTCTCTAATTCTGAATATACAGGGTTTGTAGGATATATATTTGCAAATACTCCTATTAGCATTAAACATACATAAGTAATTAAAACTCCTCTTAAAATACCATATATTATTCCTCCTGCTTTATTAAATTGTTTTAAAATTGGAAGACTTGCAATTCCATTTGCTATAAAGCTAATAAATATTAATAAAATTCTTAAAACAATATATAGTAAAATCATAGTTGCAGCGTAAATAATATTTATTGCTAATTCTTTTGATGCTTCGTCTAACATTCCATTTTTTGCTTGTTCTATAATTTGTATGCTATTTTTACTTTCTTGGTTTTCTTCGTTTTCTATAATATTTGTTACATTTTCAGAAATTACTTTTTGAATATTTTCATCAATTTGAGTGTTTTCAATTATTACATTTGCTATTGGTCTATACAAAATAAATGTAATTAAAATTGCCACAATAAAGGCTACAAGTCCTATTCCGTAATTTTACTAATCCTTTTTTATATGCTAAAAATGTTGATAATAATATAACTGCAAGTATTATAATATCAAATAACATGATTTTCCTCCTATAAATTTACAAGTTCTATTTTGTCTCTATAAACTATTCCTGCCAAGTTTTGTGATAATACTACATTTGTGATTTCTTGATTTGCAACATATCTTTTTACAAGCCATCCTCCTGTACTTACAAATTCAACTTCTGTTCCAAGATTTAATGCTATTATATTTCCATTTGTATAGATATTTCCTGCAACTGACTCTGCACTATATTCTTTTGTTCCTTTGTTGTTTGTGTCTATAATTGTAAGTTTAGAATTTGCAGAAAATAGCCCTGATGATTCTTCTTCTACAATGCAAGCATAATTATTTAATTCTATTGATTGAGCAATTAAAGTTTTATTACTATCATCAATTAGTTGATTATCATTTCCATCTTCTATTACTCTTAATTCATCTGTGTACATGCATACAAGTTTATTTTTGTCTTGATATTTAATATTTGTAAGTAATTTATCATTTTCTAATTGATATGTATTTTCTACAGAGTTTGTTGGGTCTGAGCTTGCTTTTTCTACAGATATAACTTTTATGCTAGATTTTATCATTGTTCCTGATGTATCTACTTCTGCTATTGCTAAAAATTTATTATCATTTGAAATACTTACATCTACAGCTCTTGTTGATGATAAATATGCATTAAATAATTGCTTTCCTTGTGGGTTATATAATGCAATTACTGCTTTATTTATTGTATCTTCTGTAACTATTGCAACATACCCATTTTTATTTATTACAACTTGCAAAATGTTTCCTTCTACTTGTGTCTGCCATGATATATCTTTATTTTCTATTACATAAAGCCTTTTCCCATTAGTTTCTGCGATTGCTAAAAATCTATCTGCAGAGTTAAAAAGTGGGTTAGATATTTGAATTTCTAATGATGTTTCTTCATTTCCTGATGAACCATAAATACTAAATTTATTTTTATTTAATATTCCTATATATTTATTAAATGCAACTACATTTGCAGTTTGTCCATCTTCTATTTCTATTGTTGATACTTTATCTTGCATAACTTCTTTTCTCAAAATATTTTTATCTATCCAGTCTCTAAAACTATTATTATTTAAATACATACCTATTATTGTTCCTATAACTGCAACTACTAAGAAAATACTAATTGCTATTACTATTTTTTTCTTATTTATAGTCTTTTTTTCTAGTGGGGTCTCTTCCCAAAAATCTCTCATATTTTTCTCCTTAGTTTCTTATTTTTCTTATATTTTACTATACCATTTTTTAAAATGCAATGACTTAAATAAATAAAAGAATGACAAAATTCGACAAAAATGAGAGAAAAGGGGACTGTCCCCTATTTTCTCAAAATCATGAAGATTTGTATTAGTCCTAGGTAACCAAATATTGGGTCTAGTGTTGCAACTAAATTTGAAAAGCCGATATTTGATATTAGGACAGATGTTATGCACATAATAAGCGCAATTTGTGGATAACTTTTTTTGCTTTTTGAAACATTTTGTAAAAAACTTGCTCCTAGTGATACTGCTGTTGTTATTATTGAGCCTAATATTATTATTCCATATATATTTTTAAATATCGGAAGGATTTTTTCTACCATATATACTGCTGGCATTTCTAAGTTTTTTATATCTACATCTATTTTTGTAAATAAGAAAAATATGCTACTAGATAATATTAAAATTATAAAAGAACTAATTATTGTTATTTTTAATATTTGTTTTTTGTCTTTTAAATAATTTCTTAGTGTTATTAATACTGGAATTAATAAAATACTATTATAGCTACTATATGTTATACTGCTTAATATAAAGCTAGAGTTATTTTGTCTTATTATATATTTATCTAAGTCTCCTATTGGAAGGTTTAAAATATTTGTTATTCCTATGATTAAGACTGTAATTATTAATATTGGAACTATTAAACCATTTACTTTTACTATTCCTTTTATGCTTGTCATAAATACGAAAAAGCAAAATATTGCAAGTGCTATTCCACCAAATATTTTAGGTATCCCATATGTTTGATTAAAATATGTTCCAAATCCAGCTATCATTATGAAAAATGAAACTAATATAAATGAATTTACTACTACATTAATTACATTCCCTATTTTTTTGTTATTGTTATTATTGTTTTTATAGTCTTTATAATTGCTTTTATTATCATTTTTATTATTGTTTTTTCTTTTCCCTAGGTAATATACAAATTCTTTATATGTTTTTATATTATTTTTATTTATTATTTCTAATGTTTTATATATTGTAATTCCTGTAATTACAGCTGATATTAGAAGTCCTATTATTCCTTCTATTCCAAATGAAAAGAAAAATAAATATATTTCTTTTCCAGATGCAAATCCTGCTCCTATCATTGTTCCTATAATTACAAATACTATTTTTAATATATTTTTCATAAAATAAAAACCCCCATATTAATTTATGGAAGTTTTTACTTTTTATACTTTTTTTATTATTTTTGTTATTTTTATTTTTTTCTTCTTCTTATTTGCCATACAACAATTCCTAAGATAACTATTACTACTGGTACTGCAAATATTATTGCCATTATTATCATATTTTGTTCTTCTGTTACTGTATATTTTACTTCTTCGCTTGTTTTTCTAATTGTTATTGTGTCTTCTCTTTCATTTAAATATGATACTGAATTTAAAAGTAAATCTTGATTGTTATATAAAGATACTGTGTACATTGTGTATCCATTTATTTGTACTGGCATATCCATAGCAAATAGTTCATTTGAAAATACTATTAATTTTGATGTTTTTTCGTCATCTATTTTCCTTGTTGCTATTGCTGCTATTGTAGAGCTTTCTGCTTCTTCGTCTTCATCTGTTCTTGATGCACTAGTTAGACTTGTATTTGTTCTAACAAATGCTGAGTCTGTTGTTTTTACTAATGGTTCGAATTCCACACCAAGCTCATCTTTTTTATCTTCATCAAATGTAATTTTTCCAGCATCTATAAAGCAGATATTCATTGACATATTAAGGTTTTTAGTAAGACTTGTTGAGCTTTCTGATTCTTCTACTATGAAATCTGGATATCCTGATATCATGTTTGATGTGTCTCCTTCAAATATTACACCTTCTGAAATTGTTATTCCATATTCTGCTAATACTTGATTAAAGTTATTTAAGTTTACTTTTGTTAGGTTAGGTCCACACATAAGTAGTAATTCTCCACCATTTTTGATATAACTTATTATTGCATCTTTTTCTTGCTCTGTTATATCTTCTTTTAGAGTTGTTATTACTAAAGTGTCACAATCTTCTGGTATTCCGTTATTTTGAAGTATGTCTAATGTTTCTACTTCATTTGCTTCATCTTCCATTGCTTTTGTTACTGTTGAGAAATATTGATAATCATACATTGCATGATTTGTCATAAAATATATTTTTGGTTTATCCTCTGTTGTTACATCTAATATTGCATTTGTTATTGCTTCTTCTGTTGTGTCTATTGTTTCATAAGTTGTGTAATCATAAGTATACATGTCATATTGTGAAATTTGTTTTTCTACATCTCCTGATGATACTACAATTAAACTATCTGTTGCTTGTAATGAGTATTTTGTCATTAAATCTGACCTTGCTGATAAATCGTTTACTTCTTCTATTGTTATATTATTATTTAATGCTTTATATTTTTCCATAAAGTTCATAATAGAGTTATTTGAACTATAGTTTATTAATGTAATTGTTACTGGTTTTTCTATATTTCCTATTTTATCTCTTGTTTCGTCTGATAGAGAATATATTTTATCTGTTGTGCAATCTATTTCTGGTAATATTACATTTTCTAATAACACATTTACACCAATATATATTAGGATAATTATTGCTATTAAAATAAGTGTTTTTGTACCATTTACTAGCCATTTTTTGCTTAAAATTCTTCCTATTTTTTGAAAGAATTTTTTTATTTTTCCTGGCTCTTTATTTTTCTTGTCTTTTTTATCTTGTTTTATTAAAGCTTTATCTTTTTTATTATTTACACTTTCTTGTTTTTTATCTTTCTTCACTTTTTCCACTCCTTACTTAACCATTTTTCTTCTTTGCATTACTATTATTGTTAAACTTATAAATACTAAACTAAATAGTAACAAGCTTATTATATTTTCTATTGATATAACTCCTTGTACAAAGTTTGTAAAATAATTCATTAATGCAAATCCTGAAAATTTACTACTTATATCTGTTATAAATAAAGATATTATTAAAAAAGCTACTGTAATTACTCCTGCAATTACTTGGTTTTCTGTTAGGCTTGATGCAAACATTCCAAAAGATAAAGCAGCTATTGCCATTAGTATAAACCCTAACATTGAAACTAGTGTTGTAACTAAATTTGGCTCTCCAAAATACATTACTATAAAGAAAAACATAAATGATAATAATAAAGTTAATAAAATTACTAAAACTGCTGCAAGTAATTTTCCCATTACTATTTTAAACATTCCTGTTGGTGATGTAAGCAAAAGCTGTTCTGTTCCTGATTTTCTTTCTTCTGCAAACATTCTCATCGTTAGTATTGGTACTATTATTATTAATCCATATAATGCTGTATAATAATATAAAATTCCTAAATCTACACTTCCATAAGATATTACTGTTAGATAGAAAAATACACTAAAACATAGTAAAAATATTCCCATAACAACATATCCTATTGGAGAACAAAAATAAGTTTTTAATTCTTTTTTCATGACTGCAAACATTATTTATTCCCTCCTTCTATTATTTTCATAAATGCTTCTTCTAGTGTTGTATCTGCTTTTTTCATTTCAAATATTGTAATATTTTCTTTTGCAAATTCTGAGAAAATTGTTTTTCTTAAGTCTACATTTCCATTTGCTTCTATTATGTATTGTTTTGTTCCATCTTCATTTTTTGTAACTAAATTTATATTTTTTATGTCTTTTATTTTGTCTTTAATATTTTCCATTTTATTTTCTGGGTCTTCTACTGTTACATATATAGAATTATTATTTGTAACTTTATTTTCTAGATGCTCTGGTGTATCTATTGCAACTATTTTTCCTTTATTTATAATTATTACTTTATTACAAATTTGACTTACTTCAGATAAAATGTGAGAACTAAGTATTACTGTGTGAGTTTTTCCAAGCTCTTTTATTAGGTTTCTTATTTCTGTTATTTGTTTTGGATCTAAACCTACTGTTGGCTCATCTAATATTAAAATTTTTGGATCTCCAACTAAGGCTCCTGCCATACTTACTCTTTGTTTATATCCTCTAGATAGATTTTTTATTAATTTCTTTTCTACATTTTTTAGTCCTGTTTTTTCTATTATTTCGTTTATTTTTTCTTTTCTTATCTTCCTATTTACTTTTTTTAATTCTGCCATATATGTTACAAATTCTTTTACAGTAAGGTCTGTATATAGTGGCACTCCTTCTGGCATATATCCTATTTCTCTTTTTGCTTTTCCTGGTTTTTTTATCATGTCATATCCATCTATTATGATGTCTCCTGAAGTTTGTTCTATAAAACCTGTAAGCATATTCATTGTTGTGCTTTTCCCTGCACCATTTGGTCCGTAGTAATCCAACTATTTCGCCATCGTTTATTGTAAAACTAGCATTGTCTACGGCAACTGTACTTCCATACTTTTTTGTAACATTTTTTACTTCTATCACAAAAAACTCCTCCTTTTTTATCTCTCTTACATTTTATACCATTACATATTATCATTTTGTTTTTTCAAAGTAAAGCAATTCACAAAAAATTTACATTGTATTCAAATTAAGAGTTTTAAACATTTTTTATTAATTTCTGAATAGTAATTAATGAGGTGTTATATATGGCTTTTTTATATCTTTTAATTATTAGCTTTTTCATAGTATTTTTTTCTGAATTAGGAGATAAAACTCAAATTTTAATTCTTTCTTTTGGTGCTAAAAACAGAGCAAAAAACATTTTACTTCGGAATTGCTATTGGTACTTTTTTTAGTCATGGAATTGCTATTTTGTTTGGAAGCAGTTTAACATATTTTGAAAATGAAAATTTTCAAGTTTTATTAAAGCTTTTAACATATATTTCTTTTTTATTGTTTGGAATTTTTGGCTTTCTTCCTAAAAGGAAAGAAAAAGAAACAAAAAATGTTTTTTTAGATAAGATTTTAAAGATAAAAGCAAATTGTATTTTAATTGTTGCTTTAAGTATTATTATGGGCGAAATTGGAGACAAAACTTTTCTTGCTTCTCTTGGTTTAGGTATTAAATATCCCCAATACAAAGTTTCTCTTATTATAGGCTCTATTTTAGGAATGGTTTTAAGTAATTCTATTGTTCTATTTTTTGGAAGACTTCTTGGAAACAAGTTAAGCCCTAGGTTTGTTGAAGTTTTATCAAATATTATTTTCTTAATTTTTGGTATTATTGGGTTGTTTACAATGATTTATTAATTATAAAAAAAACAAAAACCTGTAGTTTGCTTTATTGCAAATTACAGGTTTTATGGTGAGCCAGGAGGGATTCGAACCCCCGACCCCAGGCTTAGAAGGCCTGTGCTCTATCCAACTGAGCTACTGACCCATTTTTCAGACACTAAATATAATAGCACAAAAAAATTGTGCTGTCAACATATATCTAATAAAAAATCAATGATTTTTAGTTTTTTTCTGTGTCTTTGTTCCATTCCATTAAATATTCTTTTTCATTTGTTTCTTCATCTATTTGTATTTTGACATTTTTAAATCCCATATTTATATAGAACAATGTGGCACTAACATTTTTTTCATATACATTTAATGTTAATTTATCATACTTTTCTTTGCAGTAATTTATTAACTTTCTTCCTATTCCCTGTCTTAATGAATCTAATCTAACAAAAACAGCTCCAATATAGTTTTTATCTAATATACTTATAAATCCCTTGATTTCTTCGTCTTCAACATATACATATGTTTCAGATTTTAATAGATATCATTTTTTACTCTATTAAAATTTTCAAGCCAATAATCCTTATCTATAAAATCATGAGCTTTAAAATTTCCTTTTGTCCATATTGTCATAACTTTTACAGTATCTTCTTCTTTAAATTTTCTTATCATCTGTACTCCTCCTAGATGTATAATACTATTTGTATCAGTTTATGTCAATATTTTCTATTTATATAAATTCATAAAAATACTCATCTATTGATTTTATATTATTTGTGTTTCTTACTATATATTCTGAATAACTTTCTATCAATTCTAATAGTTCTTCTTTAGGTAATTCCTCTTTTTTTACTGTATCTTTGCTAATTATATTTAGTATTTTTTTGCTTTTTCTTTCTTTTCTTTTTAAATTTTCTAACTCTAAATTAGATAATTCTTTCACAGATTCGTAATCCGCATGATTAATACATGCAATTATTTTTTCTAAAAAATCCAAGTATTCTTTGTCTTCTACCATATTTTTACATTCTCCTTTTTCTTATGTTTTGTTTTTATGATTAATCTGTACATTTTGTGGGTATAACTATTAGTGATACATTGATTGTTTCTATGCTAACATAATTTTCTTATCATTTCAAGCTTTTAACTTATTTTTTTCTTTTGCTTAGCGCTTTTTAGTAACAGTATTAATGTGTTCTAGTTTTTTACTTTGCTTGATATACTTTTATATGTAATTCATTTGGAGGTATTTTATGAAACAAGTATCTAAATCTGATATAGATGAGAAATTCGGAAAAATTTTAAGAGAGTTTAGGGTTAAAAAAGGTCTTACTCAAGAACAATTATCTGAAAAGCTAGGAATTTCTTTAAAATATATTTCAAGAATTGAAAATGGAAATAACGGAATAAAGACACAAACTTTAATAAAATATATCAATATTTTAGGATTTACTCCTAATACCATTTACAAAGATTTTATTGAAAATAAAGATGTAAAATATGATATAGAATTAGCAGAGACAATTTGTTCTTTGCCAAAAGGAAAGAAAGAATTTATAAAAAATATTCTTCCTGCACTGGTAGACTTTGAACCAGATGATAAAAATAATGAAGATATAAATAAAGAAAAATAAAGAAAGAAGATGACTTAAATAATAGGTCATCTTCTTTCTTTATTTATTCATTCCAAAATGCCATATATGTTTTATATGCTGAATATACATCAAATTTACTAGTTACTTCATAAGGAGCATGCATTGAAAGAACTGGAACTCCACAGTCTATTACATCTGCACCTTTATTTGCAATAATATATGCAATAGTTCCTCCTCCCCCAATATCTACTTTTCCAAGTTCAGCTACTTGATATCTTACATTATTCTTCTCTAAAATATTTCTTACCCAAGCAACATATTCTGCATTTGCATCAGATGCTCCTGATTTTCCTCTTGCTCCTGTGTATTTATTTAAACTAATTCCTTTTCCTAAAAATCCTGCATTTTCTTTATCTGAAACTGTAGCATATATTGGGTCAAATCCTGCATCAACATCTGATGATAACATTTTTGAAAAACAAAATACTCTATCTAATAAATTTGGTTTATTTACTCCTAGCTTATTTAATATTTCTGAAATAAAGAAATCAAACATATGTGATTCCATTCCTGTGTTACCCATGCTTCCTATTTCTTCTTTATCAGATAATATACAAATTGCTGTATTTTTTACATTTTTAAGTTCCATCATAGCAGCAAGTGATGTATAGCTACATACTTTATCATCTTGTCCATATGCTGCTATCATACTACCATCAAACCCTAAACTTCTTGCTTTAAATGCTGGTACTAACTCTATTTCTGCACTTGTTAAATCTTCTTCTGTTATTCCATATTTTTTGTTTAATATATCTAAAATATTTAATTTGATTTTTTCTGGTATTTTTTCTTCATCATTATATGGAATGCTTCCTACTAAAATTTGTAAGTCTTCCCCATCTACTCCATTTTTTAATTTTTTCTCCATTTGTTCTTGTGCTAAATGAGGTAATAAATCTGTAATTGTAAATATTGGGTCAGTATCTTCTTCCCCTATATTTATTTCTATTTTTTCTCCATTTGTTTTTACAATTACTCCATGCATACTAAGTGGAATTGTTGTCCATTGGTATTTTTTTATTCCACCATAGTAATGTGTTTTTAGATATGCTAATCCTGAGTTTTCATATAGAGGGTTTGGTTTTAAATCTAATCTTGGTGAGTCTACATGTGAACCAATAATATGCATTCCATTTTCAATTGGTTCTTCTCCTATAATTCCTAAATACATACTTTTTTCTCTGTTTATAAAATAGATTTTATCTCCTGGTTTTAATGTTTCATATTCCATAATATCTTTAAAACCATTTTCATCTGCTAATTTTCTTGCATTTTTTATAAATTCTCTTTCTGTTTTTGATTTATTTAAAAATTCCATATATTTTTTAGACAGCTCAAAAACTTTATCTTTTTCTTCTTCTGATATCTCTTCCCATCCTATTTTTTTGTTTTTAAATAGTTTTTCTTTTAATTCTTCGCTCATATTTATCCTCCTTTGTTTTTTTTAACAGTATATCACTATATTAATTATTTTTCCACTACTTTTACATTTTATTCCTAATTTTACAAATTTTATCATAAGTACATTTACATAATTGATTTTTTGCCGTTTTTTTATTATAAATTTGCTAATTTTTGTTGACTTGTATATGTTTTTTTGCTATTATTTCATTAATAAATCATATATTTATATGTTTATTTTTTGTTTATTGAACTAGATTTCTTCTAAAAAAGTAATCTAGTTCTATTTTTTATTAATAAACACTTGCATATTCCTAAAATATGTGTTATATTATATAGGTACTTTATTTCGAGGCGTAGCGCAGTTGGTAGCGCGCGTGGTTTGGGACCATGAGGTCGCAGGTTCGATCCCTGTCGCCTCGACCATAAAAAAAGAGTATCAAGTGTAAATACTTGATACTTTTTTATTTATTTTTTATATCTATTACTCTATATTTTCTGCAATCTATCTTTCCTTTTAAATATGTAACTAATTTTTCTCCACTTATTAAATTTTCCTTTTGCTTTTTATTAAGATTTTTTATTTGATATTCTAATTTACATGCTAAAGATTTATCTTTACTTCTCCATACTTTTTCTAAGCAAATAACTTTATGTGATTTTGTATACTTAGCTCCATTTTTAGATAAATGTTCATTTATTCTTTTATCTAAATTACTAGTCATACCTGTATAAATAGAATTATCTTCACATCTTATCATATATGTGTAATACATTATTTCACCTACAATTACTTTTTATATATTTTTAGAAACTTTTCCCAAACTTTCATTTATAACTAAATTTGCAAAATTATCATATGGTGTTGTATCTCTATTTATTAAGACTAAATTGTTACCTCTAAAATAATTTAATAAACCGCTTGCAGGTTGTACCATAAGCGAAGTTCCCGCTACTATCATTAAATCTGCATTTGTTATCATCTCTATTGATTTTGTTACAGTATAATCATCTAAGGTCTCACCATATAAAACTACATCTGGCTTTATAATTCCACCACATTCACATTTTGGAACATCCTTACTATCAAAGACATATTCTGCATCATAAAACTTATTACATTTCATACAATAGTTTCTAAGCACACTTCCATGTAACTCATAAACATTTTTAGATCCTGCCTTTTGATGTAATCCATCTATATTTTGAGTAACTACAGCCTTTAATTTTCCTACTTGTTCAAGGTTTGCAAGTTTAATATGTGTTATATTAGGCTCATATTTTAAAGAATTCATTTTATCTTTGTAGAATTTATAGAATTCTTCCGTATGATTTATAAAAAATTCATGACTTAGTATTTCTTCCGGTGGATAATCATATTTTTGATTATATAAACCATCTTTACTTCTAAAATCTGGTATACCACTTTCTGTAGATACTCCTGCTCCACCAAAGAAAACGATATTATTACTTTTATTTATGAGTTCTTTTAACTTTTCTATTTTCTCTTCCATTTTATATCCTCTTTATATATTAATTTATATGCTATTCTGCAGACTCTGCTTGTACCATTTCTTTTGAAGGTTCATATTTTTGAGGTGATGGATATTCTCTACCTTGCAATTGATTGCATTTTTCATCATAAAAATCATATTCCGCAAAATTCTTATAATCAGAATCAGTATTATATATAGAATCTTCATAAAAATATGTATAACTTACAGGTACATCATACCCTCCATTTATTTCATATACAGTATAATCTGTTCTTGTTGCATAATTTTTTAATTCAGTCCCTGTATAAACATAGAAAATATGATGATTAGCAAGAGCCAAATGTGTTGCTTCAGATGCAAAACTTTCAGTTGTTCCTTCTAGTGTATCAGATATAACTGCATATTGTTTTGTTTGAATTATTTGTTCTAATACTATATTATATGTTTTATAATCAACATACACATTTATATACTTCATATCGCCATAATCTTCTGTTTGATATTCTGTATCTTTTTTTATATTTGTTTCTAAATCTGTATCTTCAATTATTGATAGTAAATTAATATATCCATGTGATTGTGTTGGTAAAATACTTTCTTTATTTTTCTCTATAATTTCTTTTGTCTTTTCTTTAGTTATCATCAATTTAGCCTTTCTATCTGTTCCCGCTTCTTCCACTTTCTTATGAGCATTTAAAATTTCTTGTTTAAGTTTGTCTTCTTCTTTTGTTTCATTGTTTTGTTTCTCTTTAGAATCCCTTTCCATATTTGATAAAGTTAGGTGATAATCTATAGTTGGTTTAAAATATATATACCCAACTGCTAATATTATAAGTATAGCTATAACTGTTGCAATTATTATCATTTTCTTTTTATTATTTTTTAGTTTTTCCCTTTTTTCTTCCATAATAATTCCCCTTTTATTTACTTTTTTATTTCTATGTAAATTGTATCATTAAACAATAAATTGTTCAAATTATAGTAAAATTAATAAAAATGTTGAAATTTTATTTGTTTTGTCTTATAATAGATATGTAATGCGCTTGTAGCTTAGCTGGATAAAGCGTTCGGCTACGAACCGGAAGATCGGGGGTTCGAATCCCTCCAGGCGCACCAAATAAATAAACCGTATAAGTGTTGATATCTAATACTTATACGGTTTATTTATTAAACTTTACTTTATACATTTCGTTTTGCTTTTCTTTTCTTAATTATGATAATTTCTGCAGTTACAATAATTATAAGTCCAATTACAATTATTACTTTTTTAATAACATCATTTTTTTTATTTTCTTCCGCTTCTTCCTTGTTGTTTTCTTCTTTTATGTTTTCAATATTTTCTTGTTCTTCTAAAATTGTACTTAACTTTTTAGCACTTGCTTCTTGTTCTTCTTTATATTCCTCATCTTCTTCCAATGTTCTTCTGTGGATAATGACTTGATAATTTCTAAAACTAAAACCATTTGGAGCTGTAACTTTTATATTTACTATATTTGTTCCTTCTCTTAAATTGCTTCCACCTTCTATTTCTACTTTTCCATTTGCGTTTTCTGGAACAGCAAAAATATTTAAATTTTCTATATTATTTGAAATGCTTGCTTTATAATTTAAAGTATTTGTATCAAAAATAGGCTCTAATAAAACATTTTCTATTGCCAAAGTTTCTAAGTTTGCATTTGCATCTTCTAAATTTTTAGTTTTTGTCAAATTTATTGTATATGTGGATTTTGATGTTTTATCTTTTGAAGTAACATCTATTGTTATTTTATTTATTCCTTCATTTAAATTATCATTTCCATTTATTCTAACATTTGCATCACTATTATTTGGAATAGCTGTAATATTTAAATTTGTTAAATCTTTGTTAGTTACAAAATAATAATCCTTTATATCTGGTAAAAACTCTGGAACAATACCTTCCTCGCTTAATCTTAATATTTTCAATCTAGAATCATTACTTGTAGTTAAATCTTCTTTTTCTTCTTGATTATCATCTTTACTTTCTTCTATTCCTTTTATTTTTAACTGTATATTACTATCATTTACATTTAAAACATTTCCGTCTTTATCAAAAAATTCTCCACTTAAATTAAAACTAACATCTCCTTCTCCAATAGCTTTAAATGTAAATTCTGCAATTTGTTCATTTTTCTTTGGATTTATTCCTCCTTTTTCATCATACCAAATAGTTATAATTCTATTATTTAAAATATTTGTATTTTCTGGTCCTTCTACATATTCTAGTTTTGAGTTATCAAAATATAAATTTAAAGTATATGCAAAAACATTAATATCTCCTAGATTTACATATATTTTAAAGGTTTCGTCTAAATAAACTTCTTTTTTTTCATTTTCTATTTTTAAGCTTAAATTTTCTTTATTGTTTGCCGCTAAAGAAAAATTACATAAACTTAAAAGTAATATTAGGTTTAAAAATATATAAAATATCTTCTTTTTCAAACTTTACCTCCTATTGTTCTATTTCTTTTAGTTCTAAGATGTGTCTTTGTATTAATAGTAAATCAACAGATGTTGGTTTTTTGCCGTTTTTGGCTATATTTCCTGCTTTTTTAAATATTTCGTCTAACTTCTCTATTTCTAAAATATCTCTTTGTAATATTAATAGATCTACACTATTTATTTTCCCATCTCCATTTATATCTCCATAAAGAAGAACTTGATACTCTGCTAAGATTTCACTTGTATCTTCTTTTATCATTTTTATTTTAGAGCCAGTTCCACTTAAATTTTTATCTTGTAATATTTCTCCTTTATAGTTTTCAATTTGAATTTTATAATTTGTTGTTATATATTTTTTTATGTTTTCTACTGACATATTTTTATAGTCAAAACCACTTATTATATTTCCATTGATTATTAAATTTTCATCAAATTTAAGTTCACTTTCATCTAATTTTCTTTTTACTGTTACTTCTACTAATCTTTCAATACCACTATCTTCTGATTTTGCCAAAATTTCAGTTTTTCCTTCTTTTACTCCTGTAATTTTCCCTTCTTTTGTAACTTTAGCTATATCACTATTTTTAGAAGAAAAACTAATATTTTTATTACTTGCATCATCTGGATAAATACTTACTTCCAAGTCATAACTATCATTTTCAAATAAAGTTATTTTATCTATATCTAATTCCATGCTTTCTACTTTAGAATATACTTCTAAAGTGATAGCCGCTGTTACTCCATTTGGAGCTTTTGCTGTTATTGTAGCTTTTCCTCCTTTTAAAGCAAATATATTTCCTTCATTATCTACTTTAATTATATTAGGATTACTTGATGTTAATGTTATTTTCTCTTTATTTGCGTCTTTTGGCATAACTTCTATATTTATTTTTGCTGTTTCGTTTTTATTTATTGTAGTTTTTTCAGTAGATAAATTAATGCTCTCAATTTCTACCTCCGGAACTTCTTTTAAATAACTTTGAAACGCATAACCTACTATTCCATTTTCTAATACAACTCTATCCCAAAGATCTCCATTCTGAACACCTTTTTCTATTCTTGTCATTTTTTCATTTCTATCTACCTGAGTTATACTTTCATAAGATGTTCCAGGGCCTGACCTTATATTTAAAGTAGTTGTAACATCTGCATATACTTTTGTATTGTCTGAAACAAAATGGGAATCCAAAATACTTGGTCTTTTGCAAGGAAGATTTGGCATATTATTATATATTGGAATTACAAAATTAATTTCACTATTTAATAAATTACTATTTAAATACCCTTTATATATGATATTTGATTCACTATATGGTGCTAAGACATTTGTCATATATTGATGCCAAAAAAGTTCTTTGTTGTTTTTGTCATATACATGAAATTTTTGCAAATAAATTGTATCTTGTCCAATATTTATATAGCTAGAACCTATAAATATCCCTCCTCCTGTAATTGCTCTTTCTTTTGTATTCCAAGGGATTTGGTATTTTGCTTTTGTCTCAGAACTTGCCCCTTTTCCATCTCTTGCATATTTTAGTCCATTTATTATTGCTCCCATTGGTTCTGAAGAACTAGTTGCTCCAATGTTATAGAAGTTGTATAAAGCCTCATATCCGTGGAACTGTTCCACTAATAGATGCATGAGATAAAAAAGGTCCTACTTCTTGTTTTATCCTAGATGCTAAATGATATGAACTTACTTTTGATGTTTTTGCTCCTCTTAGTATCAAATCTGAATATTTTTCTATCATGTTTATAGTATTTCCTGATGTGTTTATATAACTTACTTTTGTATTATAAAATTCTGTACCATAAAGTATTTTTTCTATTGTTTCTAATTGGTTTGAACTTTCTTTATATGACAGATTTTCAAATTGAAATAATCTTATTTCATTTAAGAAATTTCTTGGATCTATTGCATATTCTACTGCTTTTCTAGAAGAGTCTACCCATCCGGCTATCTACTTCTACATTGTATTCCCCAGGTTTTGTATTTTTCCATTCGTCAGAATATGACTTTGGAACTAAGTTTTTTCCAAATATATTTTCATTGTCTATTACATAATTCCAATCTAGTTCTGTATATAATGCGGTAAAATTCCAATTTGGATATTTTTTGCTTAAGACTTCTAAATATCCTTTATAGCTGTCTGGAAAGTTTTCAATTCCTTCTTTTAAGTATGCCGCTTCTACTTTGTTATTTATAACTAAACTAGAAAAAAGTATAAAAATTAGAATAGTTATTTTCTTTATTTTTTTCATATGCTCTCCTTTTTTAATTTTTGCATTCTCTTGCTTTTACAATAATTCTTTTTTCAGAGTCTAAAGTGCATGTAATTAAAGTAAGTTCTACATTTCCATTTGTTTTTTGTGATAAACATTTAGTATCATTTGGATATACTTTAAATATGTTATATATTTCATATTCTTTTTTTATTCCATTTTTACTAGTTAAATAGATTTTATCTTTAATTTCTAATTCTTTTAGGTTTTGAAACATATTATCTGGTCCGTAATTATGTCCTGCTATACAATAATTTCCTTCTTCATTTGCCTCTTTTCCATAATATTTTGTAATTGATGTAAGTAAAGATTTTGTACTAAATTCTTTTAAGACATATGAATTCAAATTTATTTTTGGTATTTCAAGTTTTGCATCTATTTCATATCCTTTGTATTCTTCTTCTAGTTTCTCTAATTCTTGGTAATCTTTATTTTCATAAGTCCCCATTGTTTCTGTTTTGTATTTTTCTTTAATATTTTCTTCTGCTTCTTTTGGTCCAAAGCTAATTATCAAAAATATTAGAATAAAAAATATTAATATTATCACAATAAATTTTAGTTTTTTTCTTTTTTTCATGTTGGTCTCCTCTTCTGTTGTGTATGTATAAAAGAGCTAAGTTTTATTTAGCTCTTACTTTTTTATTTCTTTTTTACTATATAAGTTATTATTGCAATTCCTATAATCAAGATAACTACTGGTATAAATATATTTCGCCCTGTTTTTGGTAGTGTTTTTGGTAAATTTTCTTCTTCTTCATTTTCTACTTGATTATTATTTATTTCATTTTGTACTGTGTTTTGATTTTCATTACCTATAGTGTTTTCTTCTTGATTTGTATTATCATCTGTATTTGTTCCACTTGTTTCTAAAACATTTATATCAAAACTTTTTGCAGCTATTTCCATATCTGATGAGTCTCTATCTATTAATTTTATTGTTACTGTATATTTTCCAGCTTTAGTAAAATTTCCTTTTAAATTTAAGATTTTAGATACATTTGCTCCTCCAATTTTTTCACCTTGAGGATCTCCCCATCCGCTTTGTATAATGTCATGTTCTAAACTTTGTTCATCAATTCCTTTTAATGTTACTTGTCCACCTTCTGGTGTTACTGCTTGGGCTACGATTCTTGCATGTTCATAATATCTTCCCATATTAGATGATATTTCTAGTTTCATATCTTTTTCTTCATTTTGAATGATTTTTCCTTCATATGATAAATCTATTTTATAATCTTCGTAAACTGGTTCTACTGTGATATTTTTAACAATTGGTGTTGTTATATCATCATATTGTTCTGATGCATCATTGTTTGCAAGTCCTTCTGCTGTAACTGATAATTCAGTTGGATTAGATGTTGTTATTCCAGTTTTTGCTCTAAATGTAATTTTCATATTATTTCTTGGGTTTGTACCACCTGTAGAGTCATAAAAAGCAACTCTTACTCTTGTTCCATTATCTGATGGAGTTCCACCTTCTACACTTACATATTCTAAAAGGTTATTATCATATGCAATGTCAAATGTATATGAGCCTAAATCTTTTCCAAAGTTTATGTTTAAAGTTACTTCTTGCCCAGGATTTACAATTTCTTTATTTGTATCTAGTGTTATTGTATCAAGACTTGCTGCATTAACATTTCCTACAAATCCTAGAGTCACAATTATTAAAGATAAAATGACTATAGAGATAATTTTTTTCATTTCGTTTCCTCCTCTTTTTTTTTTTATATATTTATTATGTGAATTTTTTTTATTTTTATTTATTTTTTCCTAAAATTATTTTTATTTGTTTTTCTATTTTCCCTCTAAGAATTTTAAGTGTTACTTCATCATTTGGTTTTTTGCTATAAATATACTCTCTTAAGTCATTTACTGTATCTAATTCTATATCATCTATTTTTTCTATAATGTCTCCTTCTTTTAACTCTGTATTACTTGCAGGTCCATTTTTTAAAATTTGAGCTACATATATTCCTTTATCAAAATTTAAGTTAAAATTTGAATTTAAATATGGTATTACTTCTTTGTCATATGCTAAAATTCCTATTGTCGCTTCTTCAAATTTTCCTTCATTTTTAAAACTTTCAATTATTGGTTTTACAATATTTATTGGTATTGCAAAACCTATTCCTTCTGCAGAAGAAATTTTTACAGTATTTATTCCTATTATTTCTCCTTCAGGTGTAATTAAAGGGCCTCCGCTGTTTCCTGGGTTTATTGTTGCATCTGTTTGTATTAAGTCTGTCATATATGATTTGTTTTCATCTTCTTCTATTTTTATTGTCCTATTTTTTGCACTTATTATTCCAGATGTTACTGTTCTTCTAAATTCATATCCTATGGGATTTCCGGATTGCATATACAGTTTCTCCTACTCTTATTTCGTCAGAATTTCCTAAATTTATATATTCTAAATTTTTTGCATTTATTTTTGTTATTGATAAATCTAAATCTTCATCACTCCACACTACTGTTCCATCATATTTATTTCCATTTTCTAAGGTTATATAACATTTGCTATATTTTTCTCCTGTTACATGACTATTGCTTAAGATATATCCATTGTCTGTTACTATAATTCCTGTTCCTAAACCAAGTTCTGCTTCGTTTGTTTTGTTTAAAATACTACTTCCAGTATTTTTTAATTTTGATATTCCTACTACTTTTTTTGTTGTTTCTTCAATTATATCTGCAATTTGTTGGCTTTTTTCTTGAACTTTTTCCACAGTTTGTTCTTCTTCTGTGGATTCTAATCTTTTAGCTGTATAATTTGACTCTTTTATTTCTATATTTTGGTATGTAGTGTATAAATAAAAGCCAAAAATCCATACAAATGTTATTAAAAAAAATGTTATTATTACTTTTTTTCTATTATTCTTTTTTCTTTTTTGCAAAATAAAACACCTCAAAAATATTTTTAACATTTTTTGAAGTGTTTAGTCATTTTTTTACTTATTGTCAAAATTTTTTAATTTTTCAATTTCTTCTTCTTTTAGTCCTGTAATTTCTTTAATTGAATTTGTGTCATAATTTAATTTTAATAATCTTTTTGCAATCTTTATTATTCCTTCTTTAATTCCATCTTTTAGTCCTTCTTTTAATCCTAATACTCTTCCATCCTTTAACCCTGTAGCTCGGCCTTCTTTTCTTGCTCTTATTAAATCCCTTCTATCTTTTTCTGCTTCTTTTCTCATCATTTCTACTACTGCTAACATATTCTCTCCCTCCTTCATATTTTTTAATATTTCTTCTGTTTTTTCTTCTCCTAGCTTTTCTCTATATACCATTTGTATTATATTTTTTATTATCCCTTTATTTTCATTTTCTACATATGG
>CALXCM010000003.1 GCA_944386785.1 uncultured Clostridia bacterium
TTTTTTCTAATCCTGTGCAGTAATTAAAAGAATTTTCTATAGATATTAGACCTTTTGGAATGTCAACAGTTTTTAACTTATATTGTCCATGGAAAGCCCTAGATCCTATTTCTTTAACTTCACTGTCTATAGTATATTCTCCCCCAACTTCATACAAAATACTTGCTAATGTATATTTATTTTCTACTTTTCCATTTACTTCTTTTTTCTTGTATAATATCTGTTTGCCTTCTGTTCCTTCTATATAATAATATGGATTTTCTTCATCTATTTCTATTGTTCCTGAGTAATTTCGATACTTAAAAATAGCATTAATGTCAGAAACATTTTTTTCTATTTTTATTTTCTCTATTTTTTTACAATTATCAAAAACTTGTGCTTCTATTTTTTCCAATGTAATTGGTAAATAAATTTCTTTTGCGTTAGTTGCTAGATAAAAAGAAAATTTGTTTAATCCTTTTATATTAGCTTCGTTTGTTAAATCTATAATTTCATCTTTTGAAAAACAATGAACTATTTTTTGACCGACTTTATCATATAATATTTTATTATTAACTTCATATTTAGGATTTCCCTCTTTTACTTGAATATCAGTAATACTATCCGGAAAGACCAGAAGACTATCATCCATCATTTCTAGTGTTTTAGGTATCACAATAGTTTTTAAATTTTTATATTCAGCAATTGAAATAGAAAATTCTTTTACTCCATCTGGAATTTCAAATGTTGTTACACTATTTAAATATGAATTTGCAATAAATAAAATTTTGCTCTTATCTTTAGGCATTAACATTTTTGATTCATATATATAATTATCTCCTTTTACGATAATATTTTCTAAGGATTTTGTAGAATTGAAAGCATTAGGTTCTATAGCGTTTATTGTTGATGGTATTGTAATTTCTTCAATCCCTGTATATGAAAGTGCAGAATTCCATATTTTTTCTACTCCTTCTTCTAAATTGATTTTTATAAGCGCACTACACCCACAAAAAGTATATGAGTTTAAATCTTTAACATTTCCAGGTATTGTTATTTCTTTTAATGATGTGCAATAATAAAATGCTTCATTTCCTAAATTTTTTAAACTACTTGGAAGATTTATGCTCTTTAGATTGCGACATTCCCTAAATGCTCTAGTTCCTATTTTTTCTAATTTAGAATTTTCTTGAAAAATCACATTTTCTAATGTTCCATTATATGAAAACGCCTCATTTGCTATCTCTGTTACTGATGATGGTATTATTATTGTTTTTAATCCATCTAATCCTGAAAAAGCTCCATCTCCTATTACTTTTACACTGTCTGGTATTGTTAATGTTCCATCATCATCCATTAATAACAAGTTTCCATTTGATGATTCTAATGTTCCATCATCTGTTATATCATATGGATTTGCTGCTATTCCTAAACTTTGTGCTACATCAATTTCTGTTTTATCTTTTGTATTTATTAGTAGCTCTCCTTTTATTACTTCAAATTTTTCTAAATCTTCATCAGTTATTGTTGTTAATATATTTTTTATTGTTCCATTTTTATCTTCTTCTTTTTGTGTATTATATGATAAAAAGTTTTTTCCTGCAGTTAGAGATCCATCTAAAAACTCTTTATCTTCCATTCTTTTTGCTTGCTTATATAGCTCTAGTTCTTCATTATATTCTGAAAATTTAGTCATTAGTTTTGCTCTATTTGCTTGTGTAAATATTCCATTTTCTCCTGTTAATGTTGAGATAGTTATTCCCGCTAATATCAAAAGAACTACGATTGTTATCACTAACGCAATTAAAGTTATTCCTTTATTCTTTTTTAATGATTCATTTAACATTTTCCCTTTCCTCCTAATTTATATATTATTTTTTCAAGCATAAAAAGATAGCAATAAAATCTAAAACTTGTTTAGATTATCGCTATCTTTATTTATTATATTTGATTTTATTTCTATTTTTTTATTTACTAAACATATAGTGTGTGTGTGTGTGTGTGTGTGTGTACAGCCTCAAGGCTTATAGCTTTTATTTCTTTCATATTTTCTCCTCTTTTGTTTTATATTACTTTGCATTTATTTTACTTTGTCATGATATCTTATTTTTTATTTTTTGTCAAGTTTACTATCTCTTACCTACTTCTTTCTACTATATCTACTATATCTGCTATATATTCTCCTATTATTGGGATATTTAGTGTTACTATTTTTTGCAAAAGTATTATTAATATTGCTGTTATTAATGTAACTCCAATGCCTATTCCTATTCCTCTAAATATTCCTGCTATTAGGTTTCTTATCATTATTTCTTTTTTATTTCCTAAAAGATATGTTAGTTCTAAATAGTTTCCTTCTTGTAACATATTATTTAATTTATTTATCGCTTTTTCTAACAAATTAATTTTTTTATTTTTAATCCACATAAAAAATCCACCTATTGTTATGGTGGATTTTTTGTTCTATTTTTATTCACTTTAAAGTTTTATTTTTCTTTATTTTATTGACCTTGTGAATTTGTTATATTATTAATACTATTGATACTATTAACAGAATTATTAGTATTATTACTTTCATTGATAATATTTGTAGCATTTTCTTCTTGCATTTCTTTAGTTCCTTTTGCTTCTAATTCTTCTTGTTTTTTATCTTCTTCTTCTTTTGCAGTTTCTAATGATGTTATTAAATCTTGCAATCTTTGTATATCGCTTCCCATCATTTCCCAATCTTTATTATTGCTTGATTCTGTCAAGTTTTGATTTGCTTTTATTATTGCATCTATTAAACCATCTATATCTTCTGTGTTTTCAACTTCGATATCTACTGCATTTTGTGATAATAAATTGTTTAAAGCTGTTTGGAAGTTATCTCCTATTGCTACTTTACTTCCTGATGCAACTATTACTTTTCTTAAAATTGGTACTTCTGATTCGTTAAGCATTGTTTGATAAATTGGTTCTACATAAAGAAGTGTATTGTTTATTGGAACGATTATCATTTCTTTTGTTAATTTTGTTCCTGTTGTACTTAATGCATTTAATTCTCCTGCTATTGCTTCATCTTGTTCTATTTGATTATCTAACTGCATTGGTCCTACAATATTACTATCTTCTGAGAATTTGTATAAGCTTAATTTATTTGTTCCTCCACTTGTTGTTCCTACTAAATATGAAATTATATTTTGTCTCTTATCTGGAGTATATATTTGAACTAGTCCAAATTCTGAATTATTATCATTTGTTTTTACCATTGTGTAATATGGTGTCATTTCTGTTCCTGTAGTTCTTGTTGATGTTGATCTTGTAGTATTAAAATCTGCTACATCCCATACATCATCTGCTCTATATAATATGTCTGGTTTTACATTATGATATAGTTTTAATACTTCTGCTTGTACATTGTATAAGAATTCTGGATATTTGAAATGACTTGATATATCTTCTGGAATTTCGGCATCTAAATCCATAAATAAGTCTTTATAGATGTTTCTATATGTCATTGCTATTGGATCTGTTCTATCTGTTATATAAAATGACATTGTTCCATCATAGCTATCTACTATAACTTTTACAGAATTTCTTATATAGTTTATGTCTTCTGAAATATTATCATGTTCAATTTTTGTATATTGTGAATATGGATAACAATTAGATACAGTATAAGCATCTATTACCCAAACTATTCTTCCATCATCTGTTATTACTGTATATGGATTTTCGTCATATATTAGATATGGAAGTGCTTTTTTTACTCTTGTTATTATTTGTCTATTTAAAAGTATTTTACTATCATCTGTTATTTCACTTGAAAAAGCTAGATTTAAGTCACCTTTTGTAATTCCAAGTATTAGTCTATCTAAAAAGTTTAGTTTTAATCCTGCTTTTCCTTCATATGTTGATGTATAGTCTGTCCCATTTTCGTCTGTATAATCATATTCTTGTTTACTTTTTGCATTTGTTGCAACTATATCATTTGTTTCTAATCCAAAATATATTTCTGGTCTTTCGATATTTACTTTTTCATCTTTTCCTGATACATCTTTTTGGATATATGATATATTTCCTGATTCTGTACTATTTGATGCTGATGCAATTACTTCTCCCATTCCATGTGTATATTCATATGTTTTATTATTATATGTTCTTCCTGAACTTGTAATTTCTCTTGGTGCTAAATATACTAAAGTATCTTTTCCATCTATTTCGTATTTTGCAAGTTCTGCACTTCTATATGAATAATACCCTGTTCCTGTTTGTTCATTTTCAAGTGATGTTAGTACTACATTTTGACTAATTGTTGGTATGTTATTTATTACATCTCTATTATTATTTACTTCTTCTCTTGTTATTGTTCCTGTTGATTCTACATTTGATTCTTCTATATTTAAATTATATGCATTTTTAGTATTTCTTATATTTTCTTCTAAATATGCTTTTTCTTTATCTAATTCGTTAGAATTTACAAATATTAAGTCAAATCCAATCATTACAACGAACAAGACTACTAGATATCCTGGTATTACAAGTAAATTTTTTAGTACTTTATTTGTTTTACCTTCTTTAAAATATTTAATTGCTCTATATGCAAATATTACTATTACAAATGCAAATATTATATAGCCCCATAGTTTTATTGTGCTTTCTGTTAAACCTGCTCCCACTATATCTATATCTTCATTTACTGTTAAGATTTTTCCAAACATTATACTTTGCACATTTAAAATTGTAATTAATGCTATTCCCACAACTATTAGCAAGATATTTCTTGTTAATTTTTTCATAAATAAACTTTCTTTTAACATTTTACCATCTATTCCGTCAAAATACATATTAAATACTATTACATAGTATAATGCCATATATAGTGATAAGCTTACAAATAGGAAAATGAAATACATAACTATTGTTTCTAATACTGGTTTTTGGAAGATATAATATGAAATATCTAAACCAAATATTGGGTCTGTCATTCCATATGACGCACTATTTATTGCCATCATTATTTTTTGCATAAATACTGATGAAATTACTATACTTGCTATTGCTGCAATTACTAAAGCTAATGATTTATTTAAAAGCTTTGGCATTTTTTTGTTTTCTTTGTCGAAAAATGGTTTTATTCCCTTTTTTATTCCTCTATTTGTAAAATATATAACAATATATAAAAATACAAAATTTATTGCCATTATTCCATATTTATAAAATATATTTGTATAGAATATACTTGTATATTGTGTGCCTAGTTCTACATATTCTAAATAGCTTCCTCTTAGTTGAACATAACTAATTAATGCAAATATTAGTAAAAATATTATTACTAATATCATTCTTAGCTTACTGTTTTTCTCTTTCTTTTTTCTTGTGTCTTTAGTATTTGCTGTATCCATGATAGTTTCTTGTTTTACTTCAGGTCCTTTATTTTCTTGGTTTTTTGCTTGTTCTTCCACAATATATAACCTCCTTGTTTATAATCTATATTATTGCTTTAACAAAGTCACTTGAATTAAATACTTCCATATCGTCTATTTGTTCTCCAATGCCTATAAATTTTACTGGAATTTTATTTTCTTCTACTATTCCTATTACTACTCCACCTTTTGCTGTTCCATCAAGTTTTGTAAGTACTAGTCCTGTAATATCTGCTTCTTCTTTAAAGGCTTTTACTTGTGATATTGCATTTTGCCCTGTTGTTCCATCAATTACTAGTAAAACTTCTTTATCACAATCAGACATTTCTTTATTTATTACTTTTTGTATTTTATTTAATTCATCCATTAAGTATTTTTTATTATGAAGTCTACCGAGCAGTATCTACTATTAATACATCTGCATTTTTTTCTCTTGTTATTTTTATTGCATCATATACAACAGATGCTGGGTCTACTCCTTCTTCTTTTTTTACTATGTCTGCTTTAGCTCTTTTTGCCCAGATTTCTAATTGTTCTACAGCTGCTGCTCTAAATGTATCTGCTGCTGCAACAACAACCTTTTTTCCATCTTTTGCAAGTCTATTTGCAATTTTTCCAATTGATGTTGTTTTTCCTACTCCATTTACTCCTACAACTAAAATTACAGATGGTTTTGTATTTAAATGAAGATTTATATCTGTTACATCTAAGATTTTTTTCATTTCTTCTCTTAAGGCTTTTTTTACTTCTTCTTCATCTTTTATTTTTTCTTTTTTTATTCTTGTCCTTAAATTTCCTATTATTTTAATAGATGTATCCATACCTATATCTGACATAATTAATATTTCTTCTAATTCATCTAAAAAGTCTTCATCTACTACTTTAAAGCTTTTAAATACATTACTTATTTTTTCGTCAAATGAATTTTTTGTTTTATTCATTCCTTGTTTTAATTTCTCAAAAAATCCCAAATTTTGCACTTCCTTTCTTCAGCCCTTTTATTCATGGGATATTATACCATATTTTCTTTTATTTGCATACCTTATATTCCAATTTTGTTAATATTATAGGCTTCTAATATTTCTTCATAATTTGTAATAAGTCTTGCTCCTTGTTTTATTAAATTATTTGTGCCTATAGAATTTAATGAATTTATATTTCCAGGAACAACAAAAACATCTCTTCCTTCTTCTAATGCAAAATCTACTGTAATTAAAGTTCCACTTTTCTTTTTTGCTTCTATAACTACTACTCCACTACTTAATCCACTAATAATTCTATTTCTTTGTGGGAAATGGTATTTTTCTGGTTTTGTTCCTAAAGGATATTCTGAAATAACTGCTCCACCTGTTTTTATTATTTTTTCTTCTAAATATTTATTTTCTTTTGGATACACAATATCTAAACCAGTTCCTACTACTGCTATTGTCCCCTCTGTGGATAAGTTATCCACGTTTTCTTTAGTTTTGTCTAGTTTTCCACATATTGCTCCTATATGAGCAAAACTATCTACTCCTTTTGCTAGCCCACTTACTATATTTACATTATTTTTTGATAACCAATATGCAAAATATTTTGCAGCTTTTTTGCCATATTCTGTTGCTTCTCTACATCCTACAATCGAAATATTAAAATTGTTTAATATTTTATAGTTCCCTTTTACATAAATTACTTTTGGTGGATTATATATATTTCTCAAATTTTTTGGATAATATTTATCATTTATTGTGATTTTTCTAATTTCATTTTCTTTCATTTTGCCTCATTTCTGTTGCCCCTTTAAGATTAAATAAAAGGCATAATAAAAGGTTTTAAACCTTTATTTATGCCCCTTAAATTTTTATTTAAATTTCATTTTGTTCTTTTGTAGCTTTTATTACATTATTCATAAGCATTGCAATTGTCATTGGCCCTACCCCACCTGGTACTGGTGTGATATAACTTGCCTTTTTTTCTACATTTTCAAAATCAACATCACCTGTTAATTTTCCATCTTTTCCTCTGTTTATTCCAACATCTATTACAACTGCACCTTCTTTTACCATATCTTCTGTGACAAATTTAGATTTTCCTATTGCTACTATTAAAATATCTGCTCTTTTTGTGTATTCTTTTAAATCTTTTGTTTTTGAATGACAAACAGTTACTGTTGCATTTTTATTTAAACAACAATGTATTAGTGGTTTTCCTACAATGTTACTTCTTCCCAAAATCACCACACTTTTTCCTGCTAAATCTATATTGTATTCTTCAAACATTTTTATTACACCTAGTGGCGTACAAGATATAAAAGTATCTTCTCCTATTGTTAACTTTCCTGTACTTACTGGAGTAAATCCATCTACATCTTTTCTATAGTCAATTTCTTTAAAAGCTTTATTTATATCTAAATGAGAAGGAAGTGGACTTTGCAAAAGTATTCCATTTACTGTTTTATCTTCATTTAATTTTTTTATTAAGTTTATTAATTCTTTTTGTTTTGTTTCTTTTGAAAGTAAATATTCTTCATATTCTATTCCTATTTCTTTACATGCTTTGCTTTTATTTTTTACATATACTTTTGATGCAGGATTATCTCCAACCATTATAACTGCAAGTTTTGGAACAATTTCTTCTTTTTTTAATTTTTCACATTCTATTTTTAAATTTTCTCTTATTTTTTTTGCTAATTCTTTTCCATCAATTATTACAGCCATTTTTATTACCCCTTTATTTTATATATCATCTCTTTTATATTCTATATCTTCCATATGTGGGAACATTTCTTTTACTCTTTTTAATGTTAGCATAAGCATTTTAGGTTGTGGATTTTTTTTATGGTCTGAAATTAATTTTTGTGTATAGCAATTATCAGCTGTTTTAAATAACAAATATCTATTATTTACATATGTGTAATAAATTTGATATCCATTTTTTAAATCTAACCACATTTGCTCAAATGTATAATCTTCCATTTTTTTCTCCTTCTAGCTATTAATTAGTCTTTCAAAATCTTCTTCTGATAATATTGTTATTCCTAGAGATTGCGCTTTAGAAAGTTTACTTCCTGCATCTTCTCCTGCTAAAACATAATCTGTCTTTTTAGATACTGAACCTGATGTTTTTCCTCCTAATTTTTCAATTATATCAGAAGCTTCTGTTCTTGTATATTTTTCTAAAGTTCCTGTTAATACAAAAGTTTTTCCTTCTAATTTTTTATCTTCTACTTCTTCTTCTAAACTTTTTGTATTTACACCTGCTTCTTTTAATCTTTTAATTAAATCAATTGTTTGATCTTGCAAGAAAAATTCTCTTATACTATTTGCCATAACAGGCCCTATGTCTTCTATATATGAAAGTTCATCATATGAAGCATTCATTAATTTATCAATTGTTTTATATTTTCTTGCTAGTATTTTTGATGCTTTTACACCAACATGTCTTATACCAAAGGCTGTAAGCAATCTATATAAATCATTTTCTTTGCTTTTATTTATACTATTTATTAGATTTTCTGCAAATTTTTTACCATTTTTCTTGAGTGATGCAATATCTTCAAATTTTAATGTATAAATATCTGCAATGTTTTCTATTAATTTTCTATCTAATAATTGTTTTATTATATTTTCTCCGAAGCCCCTCTATATTCATTGCTTCTCTTGATACAAAATGAATTAAGTTTCTAAGTAATTTTGCAGGACATTCTATTCCTGTACATCTAATTGCCGCTTCTCCTTCTTCTCTTACTGCCTCTGCTCCACAAACTGGACAAAATTTTGGCATTTCAAAAGGAATTTCATTTCCTGTTCTTTTTTCTTTTTTTACTCCTACTACTTCTGGAATTACATCTCCTGCTTTTTGAATTTCTACAATATCTCCTATCATTAATCCTTTTTCTTTTATAAAGTCTTCATTATGAAGTGTTGTTTTTGATATTGTAGAACCTGCAACTTTAACTGGTTCTAGTATTGCCATTGGAGTTATTACTCCTGTTCTTCCTACCTGACAAATTATATCTTTTAATTTTGTTTCTTTTTTCTCTGGCGGATATTTATATGCAATTGCCCATCTAGGACATTTTGCAGTTGCCCCTAAGATTTCTCTAAATTTCAAATCATCAACTTTAACAACTGCTCCATCTATTCCAAATGTTAATTTTTCTCTATCTTCTCCTATTTTTAATATTGCTTTTTCAATTTCTTTTATATTATGACATTCTATTCTTACAGGATTTACATTAAAACCAAGACTTTCTAAGTATTCTAATTCTTCAAAATGTGAATTAAAAGTTTTTCCTTCTATTTTTTGCACATTAAATATATAAATATCTAGTGGTCTTTTAGAAGTTATTTTACTATCTAGTTGTCTTAGTGAACCTGCCGCTGCATTTCTTGCATTTGCAAATAGTTCTTCATCATTTTCTTCTCTTTTTTTATTTAGTTCTTCAAAATCTTTTTTACTAATAAAAACTTCTCCGACGAACTGTTATATCTATTTTTTCTTTTAATTCCATTGGAATTGTTTTTAATGTTTTTAAGTTATTAGTCACATCTTCTCCAACTAAGCCATTTCCTCTAGTTGCACCTCTTACAAATTTTCCTTCTTTGTATTCTAGTGCAGCAGACAAACCATCTATTTTTGTCTCTACAACATAGTTTTTATTTTCTATTCCAAGTTCATCTGCCTTTTCATTTATTTTATACACATAGTCTCTTACTTCTTCTAAGCTAAACACATCTTGCAAACTTTGAAGTGGAACTTCATGTGTTACTTTTTTAAATCCTTCTTTTACATGTCCTCCAACTCTTCTAGTTAAAGATTCTTTTGAATTAAATTCTGGAAATTCTTTTTCTAAGTTTCTTAATTCAACCATTAACATATCATATTCATAATCAGATACTTTTGGCTTGTCATCATCATAATATGCTTTTGCATATTCTTCAGTTTTTTCTCTTAAATATTTAATTCTTTCTTCAGCTTTAGTTTTATTCATTTTTTTGTTAGCACCTCTTTTAAAATTTAATGCATTTATATATTTTCTTTTGGTATTATATACAATTTTACAAAAAAAATAAAGGGATTTTTTAAATTCCCTCTATTTCTTTTTACATTTATTTATATTTATTTTATTCAGCTCTTGCTAAAATTATCAATCTTGCTGAACTATCGTCTGTACATGTTGATAATGATACTTCTGGAACTCCTCCTGTATCTCTTTGATAGAATGATGTATCATTTTGAGAAGTTTCAAATTTATCATATATATTATATGTAAGCTCTCTTCCTGATAAATCTCTTATATATATTTTGTCACCTATATTTAGTCTTTTATTATTAGAGAAAAATGCTCCATTTCTGTAGTTATGTCCAATTATTACAGTATTTCCTGGTTCGTTTACTCCTGCACCACAAAGAAATGCTACTGAAGTTTCAATTGATTTTTTGGTTACTTTATCAAGTATTGGGTAACTAAAATCTATTGCTGGAATTTTCATTGTTCCTAAAACTCCGAAGCCTTTATATGTTTTATTTTGTGCACTAACTCCTGTACTTTCAGCATCTTCTAGTCCTTCTGTTAGGCTTCCTGTTTCTGTATTACCATTATTGTTTGTGTTTGTTGCTTCTCCATCTGAAAATTCACCCTCAAAGTCATCTACGAAGTTACTTGCATCTCCTTGTATTACATATTTTTGATAATAATCATATGCTAAAAACCCAAGAAGTCCAATGATTAAAACTATTACAATAACTAGTATTACAGTTAATACTTTACTATATTTACTCTCAAACATATCTTTTACCTCCGTACATTTTTCTATCATGTAATATAATTATACCATAATTAGACTTTTTTTTCAATTTTATTTTTTCTCTAATTTTTTATGATTGCTTTTTTAGCTTTACTTTATATTATATGATTTTTTCTCCTAAATCTTTACCAGCTAAAATGTGGAAATGTAGATGTTTTACTGTTTGACCTGCTTTTTTGCCACAATTATTAATTACTCTAAATCCATCATTGGCAAAACCTTTTTCCTCTGCAATTTTTTTAATTACCATAAAAATTTTTCCAACTAATTCTTCATCTTCTTTTTCTAGTTTTGCTGCTGATTCAATATGTTTTTTAGGTACTACTAAAATATGAATTGGAGCTTGTGGATTAATATCTGAAAATGCAAAAACATCGTCATCTTCATAAACCTTATTTGAAGGAATTTCTCCTTTAATTATTTTACAAAATAAACAATCTTCCATTTTTATACCTCCTTATACCTTATGGCCAATTAGGAACAGGTCCAAATGGACATTTTTGTCCAGGTTTAGGACACATCCTATTTACTCATTTATTAATACTGCTTTTATCCTTCTTACACCTGATGAACTAGACTCTTCTTTTTTAATTTTGAATCTTCCAAGTTCACTTGTATTTTTTACATGAGGTCCACCACATAATTCTTTTGAAACATCACCTATTGTATATACTGTTACTATATCTGGATATTTTTCAATAAACATACATTCTGCACCAGATTTTATTGCATCTTCTTTTTTCATTTCTTCTTTTGTTACAGGCAAAGCCTCTTTTATCCACTTATTTACTAAGTCTTCAATTTCTTGTTTTTCTTCTGGTGTTAGTTTATGATCACAGTTAAAGTCAAATCTCATTCTATCTACTGTTATGTTTGACCCTCTTTGATGTGCATCTTTTCCAATTACTTTTTTTATTGCTGCATTTAAAAGATGTGTTGCTGTATGATATGCTATTGTTTCTTTAGTTGTTTCTGCAAGACCACCTTTAAATTTTTGTTCTGAACCTGCTCTTGATTTTTCTTGATGTTCTTTAAATAGTTTGTTAAATTCTTCTAAATCAATTTCGTATCCATTTTCTGTAGCAAGCTCTTTTGTTACTTCTGGTGGAAAACCATAAGTATCATATAGTTTAAATACAGCTTTTCCTGGAATAATATTTATATTTTGCTCTTTTAATCTTTTTATTTCTTTTTGAAATTCTCTTTCTCCATTTGCTAATGTTTTTTGAAACTTATCTTTTTCTTCCATTATTACTGTTTTGATTGTCTCTTTATTTTTTATTAGTTCTGGATACATTTCTCCCAAATTTTCGACATTTATATCTATTAAAGTTAATAGTTCATTTAAGTCTATTTGAAGTTTATTCATATGTCTAATTAGTCTTCTAATTAATCTTCTTAAAACATATCCTCTATCTAAATTGCTTGGTCTTCCACCATCTGCAATAATCATCATACTAGAACGCAAATGTTCTGCAATTATTCTTCTACTTTCAATTAAATCTACTTTTTGTAATTCTTTTAATTTATCCATAACAGGACTAAATAACTCTGTATCAAATGGTGTTTCTTTTCCTTGAAGTAACATTGTCATTCTTTCTAATCCAAGTCCTGTATCAACATTTTTTTGTTCTAATTTTCTATATCCATTTTTATCTTTGAAATATTCCATAAATACGTTGTTCCAAATTTCAACATATTTACCACAATCACATGAAGGCTGACAATCAGGTCCACATGCTGGCTTTCCTGTATCATAGAACATTTCTGTATCTGGTCCACAAGGTCCTTCTTCTCCTGCTATCCACCAGTTATCATCTTTACCATAGTAATATATATGATCTTCTGGAATTCCTGCTTTTTTCCAAGCATTTGCTGCTACTTCATCTCTTGGACAGTCGTCATCTCCTGCAAAACATGTAACTGATAATTTTTCTACTGGTATTCCTAATTCTTTAGTTAAGAACTCAAAACTCATTGCAATTGATTCGTCTTTAAAGTAGTCTCCTAGTGACCAGTTTCCAAGCATTTCAAAAAATGTTAAATGACGGTTATCTCCTACTTCATCAATATCATTTGTTCTTACACATTTTTGATAATCTGTAAGTCTTGTTCCTTCTGGATGCTTTTCACCTAACAAATATGGTACTAATGGTTGCATTCCAGCTGTTGTAAATAGCACTGATGGGTCATTTTCTGGAATTAATGGTGCTGATGGGATAACACTATGTCCATGTCTTTTAAAAAATTCTAAATATTTATTTCTGATTTCTATTGCTTTCATATTTTCTCTCCTATCTATCAATATATCTCTTTTTGACATATATTAGTATACTCTAAATATGGCAAAAAATCAAGGAATTTTTGTAAGTTGTTATTCCTTGATTTTAATTTATTATCTTAATTTCATTTTTTGTCAATATTTCTTAATTTTTCAATTTCTTCTTCTTTTAGTCCTGTAATTTCTTTAATTGATTTTGTATCATAATTCAATTTTAATAATTTCTTTGCAATCTTTGTAATTCCTTCTTTAATTCCATTTTTTAATCCTGTGGCTTGTCCTTCTTTTAAACCTAATTTTCGTCCATTACTAAAGTCTAACATTCTTTCTTTTTCTGCTTCTTTTCTCATCATCTCTACTACTGCTAGCATATTCTCTCCCTCCTTCATATTTTTTAGTATTTCTTCTGTTTTCTCTTCTCCTAGCTTTTCTCTATATACCATTTGTATTATATTTTTTATTATCCCTTTATTTTCATTTTCTACATATGGTATTATTTCTTCTAAGTTCTTTCCTAGCTCTTCTTTATTTTTTGACCTTTCTATTAACAGCATTTGTAATATTATATTCTTACTTTTTATTAACTCTTCTTTTGTTTTTTCTCTTCCATCATACAAGTAATATTTTCCTAAGTCCTGTTCTATGTCTTTATATTTTTCTTCTTTTTCTTTTATGTCTTTTATTGCTTTCCATTTTGCTTTTCCACTATATATTACTATTGCTATTATTTTTGGTATTTTATATTTATTCTTACTTTTATTTTTCTTTATTACATCTCTTATTATTTCTACTTTATATTCTAATATCCTAAATGCCATCTTTTTATCTTCTTTAGTTTGATGCTCTATTAGAAAATATATTTCTTTTCCTTTTACTTTATATATTTTATCTGCTTGCCTTCCTTCAAATATTTTTGTTATATATTCTGTCTTATATTCTTCTATTTCTTCTTTTTTTATTTTTTCTTTTCCTTTTAATCTTAATATTTCATTTATTATTTCTACTAATTCTTTTCTATTTTCTAATGCTATTTTAAATATTTTATCATGTTCTTTATTAGGGGTTTTATTTTGCAATATCTTATCATCTCCTGGTATTATATTTTATTTTTAGCTTTAAGTCAAGTTTTATTCTTTAGTAAATACGCCCCTATGTTTTTATTTTTTTCTTATTTTCTCCGTTTTTCTCCTTCTTTTAATTTTTTTATTTGATTTTTCTTAAGATAACTTTAGAATTAAATTTTTTGATCTTTTCCGTAAAAAACTTAAAGTCTCTGATTTTAAATTTTTTAATAACAAATAATTTTACTTAAATATTTTCATTTAATTTAGATATCTATTTTAAATGTATATTTATATTACTTCCATTTTTTACCTTTGTCAATAGTTTTTATTAAATTTCTTTAAAATTTTTGAGACAAATGGGGACAGTCTTGAGACAAAAATGCTCCGTCCCCAAAATTCTCAAAATTCTCATTTAAAATATTCTTAAAATGTCGTTGTAGCAAACATAAATTGATAATGCTATTATTAGTGAAAATCCAAGTAGTTGAATTTTTATTTCTGTTTCTTGTTTTAAAGGTTTCCTTCTTATTGCTTCTATAATTAGAATTAATAATTTTCCTCCATCTAATGCCGGAATTGGCAAAAGGTTTGTTACTCCAAGTGATAATGAAATTAATGCCATAAGTTCTAAAAATTCTCTTACTCCATCTGTTTTGGCTACCGCTTCTGAAATTCCAACAGGTCCCATCATTTGGTCTAGACCTACTTGACCAGTAAATAACTGTTTTAAGCTATCTACAATTGAAAATAGAAATTCTTTTGTTTGCATTCCTCCATTTATGCATCTATTTATAAAGGAATCTTTAGCATATTTCATATTTACTCCCAAATGATAAGATGATACTGTATCTGGAACTAAATTTATTGTAACTTCTGCCATACCTCTTTTTAAAGTTAACTCTATTTCGTCTTTATATTTGCTTTTAGATATTATTTCTACTGCTTTAGAAGTATTACCATTTATTTCTTCTCCATTTATTTTTATTATCTCATCATTTGTTTGAACCCCTTGCCTTTGGGCTGAACTTCCTTTTTCTATTGTTTCAATTTTCGCCTTATCATTTAAGTATATTCCTGTTGATTTTGCTTTTACTTCTGTTGGCTTAATATTTAAGTCTAAAATTTCTCCATTTCTATCTATTTTAACTTTTAATTCTTCCCCATTTGCATTTTCTAGCACTTCATCTAAATCATATTTACTTTTTATATCTTTATCATTTATTTTTACAATCTTGTCTCCTTCTTGTACTCCTGCATCTTTTGCTGCATATCCATCTACCAAACTTTCTACTTCGTTTGATAAAAATGTTCCAGAACTTGCAATTAAAGAAAAATATAGGATAAGTGCAAATACTATATTTACTAATGCTCCTGCAATAACTATTGCAATTCTTTTTGGAATACTTGCTTTAGAAAAAGAACGATTATCATCAGATTTTTCGTCCTCTCCTTCCATACTAACAAAACCACCGAAGTGGTATTAGTCTTATTGAATATTTAGTTTCTTTTCCTTGTTTTTTCCAGATTACAGGGCCAAATCCTATTGCAAATTCATTTACTTTTACTTTACAAAGTTTTGCAACTAAAAAATGGCCTGCCTCATGTATTAAAATTAAAAATCCTAATAAAATTATGATTTTTACAATTGCTATTAAAAAAGAAATCATCTTATCTCCTCTCAAGAGTTTAAGTAAAACGACAAAATTTTTGCAAAATGAGAGAAAAGAGAACTGTCCCCTTTTTTCTCAAATTAGTGTGAATAGTGCGTATGCAAATGGTGCTAAGAATATTAGACTATCTATTCTGTCTAACATTCCACCATGTCCTGGTATTAAATTACTATAGTCTTTTATATCTACAAATCTTTTTATACTAGATGCTGCAAAGTCTCCTATTTGACCTATTAAGCTTAGTATTAATCCTATTCCAGCAAAATATAAATATGAGTAATTCATTCCAAAGAATGTATTTACTATATATGTATAACCTAAAAATAGAAGTACAGCTCCTATTGCTCCTGCAATGCATCCTTCTACTGATTTTTTAGGGCTTACTTTACTAAATTTATGTTTTCCTATAAGTAATCCTATGAAAAATGCAAATATATCTGTTCCCCATGCTGCAATTATTGCATACCAGATTAAAATATTTCCATTTGGCATTCCATTTATAAATGCAACAAACATTATGAAAAATACTACATAAAATATTCCTATAAAAGTATATGCTAAATCTTTAAAACTTGTTTTCATATCTGTTGCAATTACTTGTGCAAATAATATTAGTAATATTGTTGGCACAGAAAGTGTTACAACCATATTCAAATATTCTTCTGGTATTACATGTATTAATGATATTGCAAAACAGCTTAAGTATGAAACCCATCTTACTGGTTTTGCAACTTTTGACACTGCATTTAAGTATTCATTCATTGCAAGCAATGCTATTATTGTAAGTGCTATATCTACAAATACTTTATTACCTATTAAAAAAATTATTAATACTAACGGAAATCCTAATAATCCAGATGTAATTCTTTTTATATCCATTTTTCCTCTCCTATTTTTAATTTGCTCCAAATTTTCTTGTTCTTTTTTGATATTCTATAATTGCATTATCTAAATCTTCTTCTTTAAAGTCTGGCCAGTTTTTATCTATAAATAATAATTCTGAGTAAACTGATTGCCAAGGTAAGAAATTACTTAGTCTTAATTCTCCACTTGTTCTAATTACTAAGTCTGGATCTGGCTCATCTTTTGTATAAAGATTTTCTGATATCATTTCTTCTGTTATATCTTCAGGTTCTATTTTGTTTTCTTTTACTTTTCCTGCAATTTGTTTTACTGCTTTTAATATCTCATCTCTTCCGCCATAATTTAATGCAATATTAAATGTAACTCCAGTATTATCTTTTGTTCTTTCTGTACATTTTTTTATACTTTTTTGCATTCCTTCTGATAATGCTGAGATATCTCCTAAAATTTTTACTTTTATATTTTCTGTATCTGCTCTTTTGCTATAGTCATCTAAATAAGTTTGAAGTAACATCATAAGTGCTTTTACTTCTTCTTCTGCCCTTTTCCAATTTTCTGTAGAAAAGGCATAAACTGTTATATATTTTAATCCTATTTTATTTGCATATCTTACTATGTTTTCTAATGTTTTTGCTCCTTCTTTATGTCCATAACTTGCTGATTTACCTTGTTTTTTTGCCCATCTTCTATTTCCATCCATAATAATTGCAATATGAGCTGGCATATTTTCTTTATTAAATTCCATCTTTGCTCCTCTTTTATTTATTCCTATTTTTTATGTATAAAGCAAGCTCTTTTAAGAATTCTGCTTTTTTACCATAATCTTTTAATTCTTCTATTGCTTCATTTGTTATTTTTTCTAAGATTTCTTCTGCACCTTTTAGACCATATTTAGAAACAAAAGTACATTTTTTCATTTTTTTGTCTTTTCCAACAGGTTTTCCTAAAACTTTTTCATCTCCTATTTCTCCTAAAATATCATCTTTTATTTGAAATGCAAGACCAATTTTTTCTGCATATCTTGTAAGTTTTTCTATATCTTCTTTGCTTGCTCTAGCTAAAATTGCTCCCATTCTTACTGGAAGTTTTATAAGTTCCCCTGTCTTATTTTTATGAATATATTCTAGGTATTTATTACTTATTTCTTTACCTTCATATTCTGTATCTACATATTCTCCTGCAATCATCCTATCAACAGCTACAGAAAATTCATTAAATACTTTTAATTTATTTTTTAAATCTTCTTCGTTTTCTAAGTTAGTATTTTTAATGTCATTACTAATTACAATATATGCACCATTTAACAAGCCATCTCCTGCAAGTATTGCTGTTGCTTCGTTATATTTTTTATGGTTTGTTGGTTTTCCATGTCTTATATCATCATTATCTATTCCTGGCAAGTCATCATGTATCAAAGAAAAATTATGTACCATTTCTAAAGCTATTCCATATGGCATACATTTTTCTATATCTTCTTTAAATATTTTATATGTGCTAAGTACTAATATTGGTCTTAATCTTTTTCCTCCTGCCATTAAAGAATATTCCATTGCTTCATTTAATATTTTTTCAGGTAATTCTTCTTTTCTTAATATTTTTTCTAGTTCACAATTTACTATTTTCTGATATTTTTTTAATTCTTCTTTAAAGTCCATTGTTTCCTCCAAATATGATGTTTATATTGACATTACTTCTTTTTCTTTTACTTCTAAGATTTTATCTATTTCTTCTATGTTTTTATCTGTCATTTTTTGAATTTCATCTTCTGCTTGTTTTAACTCGTCTTCTGTCATTGTTCCTTCTTTTTGCTCAGCTTTTGCAATATCCATACCTTCTCTTCTGATACTTCTTATTGCAACTTTTGCTTCTTCTGCCATTTTTCTAATATCTTTTACTATTTCTTTTCTTCTTTCTTCATTTAATTCAGGGAAAGCTAGTCTTATTACTTTTCCATCATTATTTGGGTTAATTCCAATGTCTGATGCTAAAATTGCTTTTTCTATTTCTTTTAATACACTTAAGTCCCATGGTTGAATAACTATTAATCTTGCTTCTGGAACTGATATTCCTGCTACTTGATTAATTGGTGTTGGTGTTCCATAATAGTCTATTTTTACTTTGTTTAATACAGCAGGGTTTGCTCTTCCTGCTCTTACTTCTGATAATTTTTCTTGATATACACTAATTGATTTTTCCATTTTTTCTTTTAAATTTAAATAATCCATAATTTATACTTCCTTTCTATCTTAAGAAACTATTGTTCCTATTTTTTCGCCTCTAACGGCTCTTACTATATTTTCTGGGTCTCCTATACCAAATACTAATAATGGCATATGATTATCTCTACATAGTGCTGTTGCTGTTGAATCCATTACTTTTAAATCTTCTTCTAAAACTTGCATATATGATATTTTATCATATTTTTTAGCAGTTGGATCTAGTTTTGGATCTGCTGAATATACAGCATCTATTGATTTTCCAAGTAATATTATATCAGCATTTATTTCTGTTGCACGAAGTACTGCTGCTGTATCTGTTGTAAAATATGGATGTCCTGTACCACATGCAAATATTACTACTCTTCCTCTATTTAAATGTTTTTCTGCTTTTCTTTGAATAAAAGGTTCTGCAATTTCCCTCATTTCAATTGCTGTTTGAACTCTTGTAAATACTCCTCTTGTTTCTAATGCATCTTGCAAAGCTAATCCATTCATTGCAGTAGCTAGCATTCCCATATAGTCTGCTGTTGTTCTTTCCATTTGATGTCCATTTCTTCCTCTCCAGAAGTTTCCTCCTCCTACTACTATTGCAACTTGTACTCCCATGTCTACTACTTCTTTAATCTTATCACATATTTTTCCTACTGTTTCTACATCGACTCCTGTCTTTTTTTCTCCTGCTAGTACTTCTCCACTTAGTTTTAAAAGTACCCTTTTGTATTTTACTTCTGCCACTATATTCACTCTCCTTATTTTTTCATCACGCCCATTTTATCATATATTATAAAAAAAAACAGCATTTTTTTAATATTTTCTTAATTTTTATATTGAGAATTTGGGGGACAGTTCTCTTTTCTCTCATTTTTGTCGAATTTTGTCTAATGAGACAATTGGGGACGGAGCATTTTTGTCTCAAAAAAAAAAAGACAGATTTGCTCCGTCTCTTTTTTTCTCATATTATAACCCTGCTTGTTTCATAACTTCTTCTGCAAAGTTTTCTTCTTTTTTCTCAATTCCTTCACCTTTTTCAAATCTTGCAAATTCTGCAACTTCTGCATTTTTTTCTTTTAATAATTGAGAAATTTTCATATCTGGATTTTTAACAAATGCTTGGTCTACTAAGCATACTTCTTCAAAGAATTTTCTAATTCTTCCTTGAACTATTTTTTCTGCTATTGCTTCTGGTTTTCCTTCGTTCATTGTTTGTGCTTTTAAGATTTCTTTTTCTTTATTTAATCTATCTTCTGGAACAGAAGCTTCGTTTAAGTATTCAGGTCTTGCTGCTGCAATTTGCATACAAATATCTTTTGCAACTTCTTTGTCTCCTGATTTCATGTTTACTAAAACAGCTATTTTTCCATCTCCATGAATATATTTTTCAACTAATCCTTCTGATTCGAATCTTGTAAATCTTCTAATATTCATGTTTTCTCCAATTGTTGCTATTTTATCTACTAATACTTCATTTACTGTTTTTCCTGGTACTTCAATTGAGTCTTGAGCAAGTAATTCTTCAACTGTTGCTGGATTTTTTTCAACTACTTGTTTTGCTACATTTAAAACAAAATTTTTGAATTCTTCATTTTTTGCAACGAAATCTGTTTCAGAGTTTACTTCTACTACTGCACCTACTTTTCCATCTTCTGATACATAAGCTTCAACTAAACCTTCTGCTGCTACTCTTCCTGATTTTTTAGCTGCTTTTGCAATTCCTCTTTCTCTTAATAATTCAATTGCTTTTTCCATATCTCCATCAGTTTCTGTTAAAACTTTTTTGCAGTCCATCATTCCTGCACCTGTTTTTTCTCTTAATTCTTTTACTAAACTAGCTGTAATCATCAATTTTTCCTCCTTTTATCTTTTATTTAAATTATTTAAAATAAAAACATTCCTAGAATTAAGGAATGTTTTTGTTTATTATTCTTCTACATTTTCTTCAGCGTTTTCTACAACTTCCTCAATACTTGTAGCTTCTTCTTGTTTTGGTTCTTCTTCAGTTTCTGGTTCGAAACTTTCACCTTGTTTACCTTCAATAACTGCATTTGCCATTACATCTGCTATTAATTTAACAGCACGAATTGCATCATCATTTCCTGGTATTGCATAATCTACTTCTTCTGGGTTGCAGTTTGTATCTACTAATCCTACTACTGGAATTCCTAATTTTTTAGCTTCTAATACTGCTATTCTTTCTTTTTTAGGATCTACTAAAAATATAACTCCTGGTAGTTCTTCCATTTCTTTAATACCACCTAAGTTTCTTTCTAGTTTTTCCATTTCTTTTTTAAGTAAGATTACTTCTTTTTTAGGTAACCTATCGAATGTTCCATCTTGTTCCATTTCTTCTAAGTCTTTTAATCTTTGAACTCTTTTACGAATTGTTCCAAAGTTTGTAAGCATTCCGCCTAACCATCTTTGGTCAACATAGAACATTCCGCATTTTAATGCTGCTTCTTTCATACATTCTTGTGCTTGTTTTTTAGTTCCCACAAATAGAACTGTTTTTCCTTCTTCTGCTTGTTCTTTAACGAACGCATATGCTTCGTCTAATTTTTTTGATGTTTTTTGTAAATCGATGATGTGAATTCCATTTCTAGCTTGGAATATGTATTCAGCCATTTTAGGATCCCATCTTCTTGTTTGATGTCCAAAGTGAACACCTGCTTCTAGTAATTGTTTCATTGCAACTACTGCCATTTTTAATTCCTCCCTTTTTGTTATTCTTCCACCATAAGTTATTTAGCGTTTTTTTAGGACCATTTTATTGGCACTCCCCTCAAAAACTTACTTAGGTGTGATTAATACGCACATTATTGTATCAGATTTTTTCTGAAAAATCAAGCTTTTTGTTTACTTTTTATATATTTTCTATTTCTTTTTTAGTTAAACCTGTCAAATCTTTTATAGTATTTATATCAAATCCTTTTTCTTTCATTCTTTTTGCAACTTGCATTTTTCCAACTTCGATTCCTTGTGTTTTTCCCTCTTCTATTCCTTGATTTCTTGCATATTCTTTTCCTGCTTTTTCATCCATTATTGCTTTTTGCCTTAATTCTACTATTCTTTGCATTTTTTCATCTTCACTAATTACTCTTAATTTTTCTCTTGCCTCTTTTATTTCTTCTGGTTCTTCTTCTTTTTTCATATATCCCCATGCCTCCTTATTCTCAGGATTCTCAAAGAAATATATCCACTTTATTACTTCCTGTGTTTGCTCTTTAGGGCTTAATTTATATATCTTTGGTATTTCAATTATACAAATTTCAAATTCATCTGTCAATATTCTCTTTCGCTCTTTTTCTTCTATTATTTTCCATTTTGTTCTATATTCTAAACCTTTTAATTCTTTTATTTCAAAATTAGTTATTAATACTTGTATTGTCTTTTTTAATGCATTATAGTCTTGACTTTTCTTTATATTTTTTGTATATACTCTTGACCAGTAATATAGTATTCTTTTTAATATTGTTTCTTGTGTTGCCATCTGCATTTCTATATTACAGTATTCCCCATTATCTATTTTTGCAAGAACATCTAATATTCCTAACTTATCTTCTTCTGTTTCTCTTCTTAAAACTATGTTTTCACTTAAGTCCACCTTTTCTATTTTTCTTTCTAAAACCGCTTCTAAAAATTTCTTAGTTATTCTTTCATTTCCAACTTCGCCAAATAAAGCCTGAAATACCACATCCATTTTAGGTGACATTAATTCTGTTTTTTCTTTTGAATTTTCTTGATTTTTAGTAATGTTTAATTTTTGTTCCATGCAATTCCTCCTTTTTTATTCAAATAATTAAATTGATATTAATTAATTTTCTACTTTTTTTGGGAACTTTTAATTAAATATTAAAATTTTTAATTTAAAACTACGAAAAAATATTTTTAGACATACTAACCTTTTATTAAGATAAACCTAAAATTTGATAAACAATATATTTACGAAAATATTTAACCTTTATATAAAACATAAATTTCTTTTACAATCATTTTTTAATTATTGGATTTTACTTGATTTCACAAGAATACTTTAATAACTTTTGAAAAAAATTATTTGAACTTAATTTATATCGATTTAATTATTTTTTAATTGCATTTATAATATCATGTTTTTTAACTTTGTCAATAGTTTTTTACATATTTATCCATTTTTCTATCTTGCAAAAAAATATTTTATATAGTAATATATACATATATTAAAACTAAAATACAAAAGAAGGGGTGTAAAAAATGGAAGAAAAAAATGTTAAAAAAATCAAATTTTCTACTGTTCTAATTATTATTCTAATATTAGTAGTTGTTGGTCTTACAGTTCTTTCAGTTTATTTGTTTAATCAATTTTCAACTTACAAAAATGCATATTTAAAAGCTATGGATATAGTTATTTCTATGTCAACTAGTGGAAGATATCCAGATTGTTTTTATGCTACAATAGAAGATATTTCTACAAACCAATCTCTAAATGGGCAAAGTATTATTAAAGTTAAAGGCTTAGATATTAATGACAAAAGATACAGAGGAGAATTTACTTTTGAAATAATATTAGATAATATTGGAGATAATTTTAAAATTGAACATAATGGAGAAGAAGTTCCTTTTTCTAGTTTAAAAGTAGGACAAACTATAGCTGTATATGATTATTCTAATACTTCTAGTAAGGCATATACAGAAAATACTGAAGAAGGATATTTATCAAGTGTTTATAAAGTTAGTATATTAGATGATAATTTATAGTTAAACTAAAAAAATGTGAAGCATTTTGCTAAAATTTGCAATTTGTTTCACATTTTTTATTTTTCTTTTTTAAATTTTAAATTATACTTCCAATTATTCCTGCATCATTTCCAAGTATTGCTGTTTCTAGTACAATATCTTTTCTTTCATTAAATAACATGTTTTTTTCTAATAGCTTTGCTTTTAATTTATCTAAAAGTTCTTCTTCAAAATATACAAAACTTCCACCTATTGCAATTGCTTCTGGCTCAAAAATATTAACTAAATTTGCTATTCCTAATGCTAAATAATTTATATATGTATCAATTACTTTTTCTATATTTTCATATTTACTGTTTTTATCATTTTTTGCTTTTCTTATTATATCTAATAGATCTTTTCCACTAGTTTTTTCATCTAAACCTAGCATATTTCTTAAGCTATCTTTAAAAGCTTTCATTGAAGCATATTTTTCAAAACAACCTTTTCTTCCACACTTGCATTGTATTCCATTACTTTCTATTACCATATGCCCTATTTCGCATCCTGGCAAGTTTCCTGTGTTTAATAGAGCGTTATTTATAATTACTGCTCCTCCTACTCCTGTTCCTAGTCCTAAAAATATTGCTCTTTTATATTTTTTTAAAGCTCCATATTTGTTTTCTGCAAGTGCTGCACATTTTGCATCATTTCTGATTTTTATGTTATAGTCCATTTTTTTATTTAAGTTATCTACTATATTATAGTTTTCAAGCCCAAGATTTACTGATTTTACAATTATTCCATTTTCTACAGTTCCTGGTATTGCAATTCCTATTTTTTCTATTTTATATTTTTCTTCAAAAGTTTTTACTGCATCTATAATATATTCTTCAATTACTTTTTTTAAATTTTCTTTATCTTTTTTAAGAAGTCTTTTTTCTTGTTTTTCAATTATTTTTCCATTACTTTCTACAACACCTATTGCAATATGACTTCCGCCTAAATCAATCCCTATCTTCATAATCATTTCTCCTCTTTAGAAAAATATTAAAGATGTGTCCCAAAATGGACAAAAATGTCCAAAGGGACCTGTCCCCAACTGGACATTTTATACTCCATATGCGTCAAATAAGAAGTTACCCATGTAAACTTGAACACATGGTACTAATACTACTAGTACGAAGAATATTAGAACAACTCCAACTATTGCATATACAACTTGTGGCAGAGCTTTCATAATCTTTGTCATGATATTATCTATATCTATATCCATATATTCTAGTAATTTTTCCATCATTTCTGTTAAGTCTGTTTGCATACCAATTTTAAGCATTTCTGTTGTCATTGGTTTAGATAATCCTGCTTTTTCAAATGGTTCTATCCATGATTGTCCAATTAATATGTTATTTATTGATGTTTCTATTATTGATAACATTACATAGTTTTGGATTACATTTTTACTAACTTCTAAAGCCTCTTGAATTCTCATTCCATTTTTTAAGTTAAGAAGCATTGCTCTCATTAGTCTTGAAAAGTCTAATGCATAAATTAGTTCTCCAAATATTGGCATTTTATATTTAAAATAGTGGAAATTATATTTTCCTTTAGGTGTATTTATATAGAATAAAATTACACCTACTATTGCCACAATTATGAGTGTCGGAATATACCAATATTCAATTACTTTATCGATAAAGTCTGCAAACCATAATGTTACTCCTGGAAGTGTTGCACTAGAACCTACTTCGTCAAATACATTTTGAATCGCAGGTATTGCAACTAATGTTCCTACAACAAGCATTACAATTAATAATATAAATTGTATAATATTTGGAATTAAGATTGAGCGTAGTTTTTTATTTATTGCTTCTGTATCATCTAAGTATTTTACTGCTTGCTCTAATGAGTTTGTAAGTGAACCAGAAAGTTCCCCAACTTTTATCATATTTATATATATATATGGGAATACATTTGAATAATATTCCATTGTTGTGTACATATTTTCTCCGGCTTCTACACCTGCTAATATATCTTCTAGAATTCCTTTAAAAGATATATTTTCAGTACCTTCGATTATTGTATTTAATGCATGAATATTATTAAAGTTTGCCTTTTTTAATAGATAAAAGTTTTGTGTAAATACAACTATATCTCTTTGTGTTATTTTTTCTGTTTTTGCAAAATACAAATTTATTTTTTCTTTTCTTGACAATGTTTTTTGTCTTTTGTCTCCTAACTGAGTTGTATTTACATTTTTCATTATTTCTTCAATATTAGTTACATTTTTCTTCTGCTTTTTTTGTTTGTTTAAAGAACGATATGAAACTTGTTCTATTGAAATTGGTGTTAAGTCATTATTTTTTATTGTTTTTATTAAACTTTGTCTACTTGGTGCTTCAACTTTGTTTCTTACAACAAGTCCAGTTCTTGTAACAGCCCTATATACATAACTAGGCATTTACTTTTCCTCCTATTTTAATTTTAGTTTAAACTTTTATTCAATTCCTTTTTCTCTTTTAATTTTTAATTGCATAATTGTTCTATTTAATGTTTCTAAGTTCTTTTCTTCTATTTGTGCTTTTGCTTGGTCTAAAGTTATCTTATCTTCAACAAATAGTTTTGCTAAAGAGTTTATTAAACCAATACTTCCTTTTTCTAGGTTACTTTGTATTGCATCTTCTATTTCAGATACACTTAATTTTTCTTTACGAATAATACCTGCAACAACATTATCTACAACCATAACTTCTGGAACTAAAACTAATTTTCCGTCTCTTCCTTTTAGTAGTCTTTGTGATACAACAAGTTTTAATAATGCTGATAATAGATATTTAATTGTTGCTTGATCTCTTACTTCATAGAAGTTTATCATTCTGTCTATTGTTTCTGCACATGATTTTGTATGAAGTGTTCCAATTACTAAATGTCCGAGATTCTGCCATTTCTATTGCAGCTTCCATTGTTACTTTATCACGAATCTCCCCTATTACTAATATATCACAGTCTTCTCTTAAAGAGTTTTTAACACCATCACTAAATGTTAAAATATCTCTTCCTTTACCAACTTCTTTTTGTACTATTAATGATTTTTTAGAATGATGTTTATATTCTATTGGGTTTTCTAATGTTAAAATCTTTTTATTTTGGTTTTCATTTATATAGTTTACTAAAGCATTTAATGTTGTACTTTTACCAGAGTTTGTTTTACCAGTAACTAGCATCAATCCTTGTGGTTGATATGTCATTCTTCTTACTATATCTGGAACTCCTAGCGATTCATAACTTGGAAGTTCATTTTTTATTAATCTCATTGTACAAAGTGGTATATCATCCGCAAGTGAAATATTTACCCTTAAACGAATATCTCTATGTGTGTATGACATATCTAGTTTTCTTGTAGTGTTAAATACCTCGTCTTTATCTACATTTCCTTTTACTAATGTATCATATACTTCATACATATCTTCAGGTGTTAAGATTTTACTTCCTGGTACTGGAACTAAATCTCTTGCAATTCTAAGCATTGGCTTATTTCCACATATTAAATGCACATCTGATGCATCTTGCTCCATAGCTTGATCTAAAATTTTCTCTAAGTTCATAATGAACCTCCTTAGTATATCAATAATTTTTTATTTAACTCTTCTAAAGTTGTTTTTCCTGCAATTATTTTATTTATTCCGTCTACTACAAGTGGTCTATATCCATGTTTTAGAGCTTCTTGCCTTATTTCTAAGCTTGATTTTCCACTCATGACCATTTCTTTTAATTCATCATTTAAGTCTAATATTTCAAATATTCCTGTTCTATCAAAATAACCTGTATTATTACAATTTTTGCATCCTACTGCATCATAAGTAGTTCCTGATAAATCAAATTCTACTCCATATCTTTTTCCTATACTTGTAATAATTTCTTTTTCTTCTTTATTAAATGGTCTTTCTCTTCTACATTCTGGGCATAATTTTCTAACTAATCTTTCTGAAATTGATGTTGCAAGTGTACTTGCTATGTCATAATCTGAAAGTCCCATTTTTCTTAGTCTTGTTATTACTTCTACTGCATCTATTGTATGGATTGTAGATAAAACATAATGACCTGTTTGTCCTGCTTGTATTGCAATTTCTCCTGTTTCTTTATCTCTTATTTCTCCAACTAAGATTATATCAGGGTCTTGTCTTAATACTGTTCTTAATGCTCCTGAAAATGATGATTTACTATCAATTTCTATTTGATTTAATCCTGAAATTCTAATTTCAACTGGGTCTTCAATTGTTGTTATATTTATTTCTGGACTATTTAGGTAATCTATAATACTGTATAATGTTGTTGTTTTACCTTCTCCTGTTGGTGCTGCAATTATTGTAATACTATTTTTCTTTGTAATACTTTTCTTTAATTCTTTTTCTTCCACTGGAAAACCTAATTCAAATATATTTCTAATGTCTGTATTTTTCTTAAGTAGTCTTAAAACAAATTTTTCTCCATATACATTTGGTTGTGAAGATGCACGAATGTTATAGTCTTCATATAGAAGAATTCTACCATCTTGAGCTTCTTGTTTTTCTTGATGCATATTTGATATTGCTTTTAATCTTCCGAATTATTTGATTTTGTTTATCTTTACTTATTTTTGCTGCTGTAAATAGTTCTCCATCTATTCTGTATCTTACTCTTACCATATCTTGCATTGGCTCTATATGGATATCACTTGCTCTTCTTTTTATTCCTGTTTTTATAATACTATCTACTAAACCTGTTATAGTATTATTTCCACTTTCATTTTCTAAAGAAGTTGTTGCTGTACCTTCTAATGTTTGTAATATTCTTTCTATATCACTTTCAAAAGTAATATAGTTTTCCATAACTAGACCTCTATTTAAGAATAAAAGTCTTACTGTTTCCATATTTCTGTTATTTACTGTATCTGCAAAACATACTTTTATTTTTCCACCAACTACTTCAAATGGAACTACTTTATTCTTTTTTGCAACATCTAGAGAAATATAGTCTGTTATTTTAATTTTTATTGAAGAATGTGAAAGTAAAATTCCTTTTGTTCCAATTATATCTCCTATTGCTGCAATTAATCTATTTGGTTCACATGCATTTAAAGTATATAAAATGTCTCCAATTTTTTTACTTGGATGATCTTTTTGATATTCTAATGCATTTTCAATATCTGTTTCTGTCACAATTCCTCTTTTAACCAATTCAACACCTATTGGTTGTCTTCTTCTTACATTCATAATTTTAGCACCCTTTCTTTCGTATTTATTAATATTATTTAGGATTTAAGAGCATAAGTTGTAGTCATTACTCTTCCAGATACAATCATTTCAACTGTAATTGTTGTTTTTCCATTTTCGCTGCCTTTAGTAAATGTGCATGAATCTATGTCTCTGCAAATTTTTACACCATTTCTGTAAATTCCTTTATTTCCTGCAACAAATGTATATTCTACATTATTATTAAAAACTACATAATTAGATTCGCATGAAATGATTTCTGCCCCATCTCTATTTACCTCATCTGAAAAGTATCTATTGAATTCTGTAAATTCTTGAGCTGGAACTGTTTCATCTATACCATCTATGCTTTTATAGAAAAAGCCACTAATTACTGCAATTATTCCAATAACAATTGCCATAACAATTACATATATAGTTACTGAAATTAATGTTATACCTTTTTCGCTTTTCATTTGTTAGCTCCCTTCTGAAAGTACTGTTGATAATTCTACTTTTTCTTCTTCTCCTTTATACATGTATGATATTGTAACTGTTGCTTTTTTTACTATTCCTGGTGTTTTATCTTCATTTCCTTCTATATCTGTATAATCTATTACTGTTATTGTTTTGTAATATCCTTCTTGTACCATCTCATTATCTACTACTACTCCACCATTTACATTTTTCATAGAATCTTTATATTTATCATATCCATCTATCTTTAATTGTTCTACTTCATTTATAGCTATATATGTTGCTTCTGACATTCTTTCTACTCTTGCTGATAATGAATTTATATTATAAATTAGTATAGATATTAAAGATACAAATATGAAAATTACAACTACTGCTATTGCAATATCTGCTCCAACTATTCCTTTCTCACTTTTAATTTTCATAAGATTTCTCCTTTACCAAATATGGTTAGTATATAGCATTACTAATAAAAATATAATTATATTGCTAACTCCTAAATAAAAACCTATACTAATGCTGTTAATTGCTTGTAATTCTGTTTTTTCTTGTTTTATTTTTTTATTTAATTTAAATAATAATATATATATTGCCATTGCTAAAAGTGTAAATATTACTGAATTTGCTGTTATGTATTCTCCTGTAAAGAAAACCATTACCATAAGCATTAAAAGTATTCCATATGTGTAACTATCTTTACTAAATTTTTTTAATGTTATTGTATCTAATATTAATATTATAAGTATTAAGAACATATATATACCATATCTATATATATTAGCTTGTTCTACTATGCATAGATATACCATATACATAATAGATATTACAATTCCATATATATTTACTGGCTTACTCATATTTCTATTTTCTTTATCTATTCCAGAAATTAAGAAAATATATGTTATATATAAAGCCATAAAACTATATTCTGCAATTTTAGTTATACTTAAAGTTTCTAATTTTATATTCATTACATATGCTATTGCAATAAAGATAAAACCTGATAAACACTCTAATATAAAATATCTTGGTCTTATTTTTTCTTTGCAATATCTACATTTCCCGCCTAAAAATATATAACTAAAAATTGGGAACAAGTCTAATAAACCTAATTTATGGTTACAATTAGGACAATATGAATGTGTATGTGTAATATCTTGACCTTTTGGAATTCTATATACTGCTAATGTATAAAAGCTTCCAAAAAGTGCTCCTATTATAAATAATATTATATATAAAAATATGTTCATCTTTTTTTCCTATCTTCTACTTAATCTTAAGTACCTATTTTTAAATTTAGCCATACACACATAGTGTGCGTATGGCTTTTATTTTAACTAGTTTTATATATCATTATGGTGCTACTGCTGGTGTAATATTTCCGCTGTTGTCAATAGATCCTTTTGTAGTTAAGTTAACCCCTGAAGGAACTACTGTTACAGATATACCTGTTCCAGCATTATAAGTTACTGTATAGCCCTCTCCTAAATTTGTTTCCATTGTTGTAGCATCTTGTTGAGATAATGTTTCTCCTGCTAAAACTTTTCCTTTAAGAGCTGTTAACTCCATATTAATTCTCTCTTCTGCTTCTGCATTTGCTGTTTGTGTTTTTGCACTATTTGCTTGTGTTAATATACCATTACTTCCTGTTAACATAGCAATTGATACACCTGCTAATATTAATAGAACAATAATAGTAATAACTAATGCAATTAAAGTAATACCTTTATTATTCATTTCCTAATATTCCTCCTAAACAAATTTTAACTTGCTGGCATTTCTGCTGGATCTAATGTATAAGGAGTTGTTTTTAATATACTTCCTGTTACTGTAATTCCATCCTTGCTGTATTGTATTTGTATTGCTGCTGTTGCACCTGCTCCTGTCTCAGAAACAGTGTATCCACTACCTGATGTTGAAAATATTCCATCATGAGCTTTTACATTATCAACTGCTGGTGCTACTGATGGTGTTTGTAATGTTGCAGTATATGCAGCATTTAATGCCATGTTAATTCTTTCTACTGCCTCTGCTGCGGCAGTATCTTTTTTAGCTTCAGTTGCTTGTGTAAGTATCCCATTGCTTCCTGTTAGCATAGCAATTGATACTCCAGCTAATATTAATAATACTATGATTGTAATAACTAATGCAATTAAAGTTATACCTTTATTATTTCTCATAATTATAAATTCCTCCTATGTCTATTTTTTAGCTGGTGATATTGTTGCTACTCCAGCTTCTGAAATTGTTATACTTCCTGTTTTTCCACCACCAGTTATAGTTAATGTTTTATCTGTATTAGAAAGCTGTGCATCATAACCAGAAGGTAAGTTAGCTTTTATTTTATCTGGATGTCCTGTTGTTGCTGTAGCATCAAATTTTGTTAAATTCTTTTCTAATACTTCTGAATACAATGCATTAAGTTCCATGTTTATTCTTTCTGCAGCTTCTGCATTTGCTGTTTGTGTTTTTGCACTATTTGCTTGTGTTAATATACCATTACTTCCTGTTAACATAGCAATTGATACACCTGCTAATATTAATAGAACAATGATAGTAATAACTAATGCAATAAGTGTAATACCTTTGTTATTTGTCATTTGTTCTCCCTCCTTTTCTTTTGAATTTAATTTTTTTATTTGAACTATATCCCCTTTTATTTAAGTGAATATAATGTTAATAACTTTATTTTGTTCCTGTTTCTGGGTAAAATCTTTCTCCTGATGTTGTTTCTGCATTTGGATTGTTTGCATTATTATTGTTGTTATTGTTATTGTTGTTATTTGTTGTTTGTCCACCATTTTGATTATTTGAATTTCCTGATGTTTCATTGTTTCCTGTTGTAGTTTGTGCTGGTGCAAATGGATTTGCTTTTCCTGGTTGATAATCATTTACCCTTCTATAGTTATTTAAGTCTGTTGAGTCTACCTCATATGTCATTATTATTTGGTCTTCGTTAATGTCATCCATAGCTGCAAGTTCTTCTTGTACCTCTGCTGGTGTTGTATATGATACTGGGTTTGGTACTGTTTTTGACATAGGTATATATTCATATAGTAATATTCCTAAAACTAATATTATTGCTAAACATAGTAATAGAAAAATAATTATTTCTTTAAAAACTGATTTTGCCATAATATACTCCTTCTTTATTTTTAGTTAGCAGTATTGCTTGTATTAGTATTGTTTGTATTATTTGCTGTGTTTGTATTATTTGTTGTGCTATTTGAATTTGTATTTGTGTTATTTGTGTTTGTATTATTTGAATTTTGTGTTGTTTGTGGTGTTGTTCCAGAAACACCTGTTATTGCTATATCATTACACATAAATGTTGCTTGTAAGTCACTTGTGTTACTTCCTGGTTGCATTTTAAAGTTTTCTATTTTAAATCCTAAAATGCTATCATTTTCTATATCTGATACAAAGTCTGTAATACCAACATAGCTTCCGTTTACTGTTAATCTTAGGTTATATGTTTCTTCTGTTGTGTTTGTCCCTTTAAGCACATCCATTCTTAAAGTTGTTCCTTCTTGTGTTGCATAATTTCCTAATTTAACTCTTAATGTATCTATTGTATATCTTTGTAATTGGTTTGCTGCTTGTATATCTCCTTCTGAGCTTACAGCAGTCATATCTTGATATTCTTGTTTTTTGTTTTGTAATTCTTGTACATTTGATTCTACTTCATTTACCGCTTGTTTATAGTCTTGTTCAGCAAGTCTGCTTGCTTGTTCTACTTTTTGGTCTAACTGGGCATTTTTATCTCTAATTCCATTAATTCCAAGTATATTGATTTTTCCAATTGTTAGACCATTCATTACTATAAATATTGATAAAGCAAGTATCAATGCAATTAGAATTAAAATTAATAGTTTTTTCATGGCAAGTCTCCTTCTATTTGAATAGTAACTGTATTATCGTCTTTTTGTCCTGCTGTTGATATTACATTTGTTAAAATTGATTCTACTTTTATTCTAGCTGTAAAATATCCAAGTTGTTCATATTTATCAGATTGTGCATTTATTACTATATGTGTGTCTCCTGTATTTTCTATTGATGTTAATTGAACATCTACTGGAATTATTGTCATTATTTGATTTAATAAATTTGGTATTGCATTTCTTGTTCTATTTCTGTCTGTAATCCTATCATTTGCGTCTTGAAGATATTGAATCATATTTGAATATTCATTTGTTTTTGTTTTTATTTTTTCATTATCTTGATTTGCAAGTGCTATTTGTTCATTTGTTGAAGCTATTGATTCTTGTGCTTCCTCTTCTTTTTTATCCATTTGATTAGATAAAGCTGCTGAAAAACTACTATATATTATTACTAATAGAAATAGTGCAACTGCTACTCTTATTAAGCTAGTTTCTGTTTTGTCTAATTTTTGTCCTAAATCCCAAGTAAAGAAACCACCAAGGTATTTTCTTTCTTTTTTAGATTTGTCTGAATCTATTTCTAATTTCATCCAATCTGGAACTTTATCTGCAAAAGTTTGCTTTTTGAAATTCATTCCAGAAATTCCTTCTCCTAATCCCATTAAAGCAAGTGAGATTGCAGAGTTTACTTCTATATAGTCTTTTATATTTATATCTTGTACATTTTGAACAAAATATGGTCTTAATATTTCACAATCTAGTTCTGATAAGTATTCTTGGAAGTATAAATCTATGTTATTGATTAATGCTGCTGTTCCTGTTATATATACCTTGTCAATTTTTTCTGTAGATGAGTTTATGATTTTTCTTATTTGTCCAACTATATTATTTAATGTTGGCATGATGTCATCTAAATAAGTAGACATTTCTGCATCTAAATCATTTCCTGCTGATGTATATATAGTCGTATTTTTACATATTTCATAAGATTTTGAATAAGAGTTTTCTTTTAAGTTAACTCTACTTAAAATATCTCTACTTCCTTCTTCTATTATTTGTACATCAAATATTTTATTGTCTAAAATAGTTGTTATTGTTGTTTCATCTTCAATATTTACTACAAGTGCATTTTGTTTTTCACTAGTATCAATCAAGTTTGGTATTGACATTGATATAGGAGAAACATTTGTCAATTTGTACCCTTCTATTTGTTGCATTCTTTTATTAAGTTCTATCTTATTTGCTGCAATGTGTATAATTTTTAATTTGTTTTTATCAAGTTTATTATCTACTACAGCATATCTGCTTTCAAATGCATTTGGGTTATAGTTTTTATCCACACAAAAAGACTCAAACTCTGTTGTTACTGCTTTTTGTAAATCTTTTTTTGTTAATAATGAAAACATTTCAAAATAGTTATACATTTGCTCTGATAAGTTAACACTTATTGGTGTTTTTTGGCTGTATGTTTCTTGAATTATTTGATCAATTGCATCACCTAGTTTATCATAAAACTTAATTCCAAAAGATTCTACTTTTAAGTTATCATGATCTTTAGATACTTTTGCATATTTAATTAGGTTTTCACATATATATAGTCCTAAACAGTTTGACATGACTTTCTCCTTATTTATTTTATATTTTTATTTTTTACTTTTTTTAAAAAACAATACTTGAATTAATTCTACAATTTTCCTTAATTTTCTATTAAAAAACAATTATATACGCTTATATTTTATCTTTTCTACTGTAAAAGTCAATAGATTTAACATAACCGTAATGAAATTGTAATAGTTTTGTAACAAAAATATTTTTAAGATATTTTTTCCATTTTACAGATAAAAAATCCGTCTGTTTTTTCATTTTGGAAAACCTGCATAAATCCTTCATTTCTCAAGTATTTTTTAAAGAAGTTATTTTCTTCTAATTCAATTTTTTCTATTTTAAAATTTTTATTTTCTTCTAAAAATTTATTTACTATATTTTCATTTTCTTCTTTTAAAATACTGCAAGTTGAATATATTAAATGTCCACCTATTTTTAAATATTTTGAACAAACATCTAATATTTGTTTTTGAACTTTTGTAATTTCTTCTACATCTTCTTTTTTCTTTTGCCATTTTATATCAGGTTTTCTTTTTAATACACCTAAGCCTAAACATGGAACATCTAGTAATATTTTATCAAATTTTTCTTTTAAATTTTCATCAAATATTCTAGCATCTCTAACTTTTGTTTCTATACATTTTAGTCCTAATCTTTTTGCTGTATTTTCTACTAATTTAACTCTATGTGGATGTATATCAAAAGCTAAAATTTTTCCTTCATCATTTTTTATTTCTGCTAAATATGTAGTTTTTCCACCAGGACTACTACAAGCATCTAAAACAAAATCTGTTTTGCTTGGATTTAAAATTTTGCAAGTTAAGCCTGCTGCTTCATCTTGAACAGTAAAAAATCCATTTTTAAATTCTTCCATATTTTCTATATTTTTTGCATTTTTTAAAATTAAAAAATCTTCTAAAACTCCATTTTTTACTTCTATATTTTTTTCTTCTAATTTTTCTTTCAAATTTTCTTTTGTTGTTTTTAAATTATTTACTCTAACTAATAATTCTGGTTTTAAATTAGAATTTTTGCAAATTTCTTCTACAATTTTTTTATCATTTTCTTTTAGTAAATCTTCTACTATCCAAACTGGCATAGATGTAGTTTTTGAAATTCTTTCTATATCATTTTTTATTTCAAACATTTCATCATAATCACTTTTTGAAACTTTTCTTAAAATTGCATTTACAAAATTTGCACTGTTTTTGTGTCCATATCTTTTAGCAAGATTTACACTCTCATTTACTGCAGCAGATTTTGGAACTTTGCTTAAAAAAACAATTTGATAAATTCCCATTCTTAAAATGTTTAATATCCATAAAGAAATCTTTTTTAATTTTAATTTAGAATATTTTTTTATTATCTCATCAAGAGTTAATTTCCAAGTAATCACTCCATAAGTAAGTTCTGTAATAAATCCTATATCTTTTGAAGTTAAAACTTTTCTATTTTTTTCTATTTCTTCATCTAAAGAAATATTTGAATATGCATTATTATTTTCTATATTATATATAATTTTTAGTGCTGTTTCTCTTGCTTTATCTATCATATCTTTCCCTCTTTCTTCTACCTACTTTGTTTTATTTTTTCTTTTATGTCTTCTTATTCTTTGCTTTCTTTTTTGCTTGTACTTATTATTTTTTCAGTTTTGTTTATTATACATTTTTTGTTTATTTTTTTCTAGTTTTACTTGTATATTTTTTCTATTTTTGGAAAAGATATTTTTAAATAGTTTTTAAAAATTATTTTGGAGGTAGATTATGGATATAAAAAAACACTTAATTATAACTGGAAACTCTAATGTTTCTTGGAAAGATGCAATTGTAAAAGCAATTTTTGAAGCATCAAAAACAATTGATTATATAACAGATGTTAAAATTTTAGAGCAAAGAGCTTCTATAGACGGAGGAAGAATTCTAGAATATTTTGTTGATTTAGATATTAGTTTTACTATAGATTTAAATCGAAAAAATAATTAATTTTAAGGAGGCAAGTTTTATGGATCCTACAGAGTCAAAGAAAATCTATCAAGAATATGTGAATAAAAAATCTCCAAACTCTCCTATTTTAAAAAATTGTTTTAATGCTTTTTGGGTTGGAGGATTAATTTGTACAATCGGACAAGTTATACTTAATATATGTAAACAAAGAGGTTTTGATACTACAATTTCTGCTACAATTGTTTCCATTTTATTAATTGGAATTTCTGCATTTTTAACAGGACTTAATTTATTTAATAAAATTGGAAAATTTGCAGGAGCAGGTTCATTAATTCCGATAACAGGTTTTGCAAATTCTATAGTATCTCCTGCAATGGAGTATAAATCTGAAGGATATGTATTAGGTGTTGGTGGAAAAATGTTTACTGTTGCAGGCCCTGTACTAGTATTTGGAATATCCACATCAATAATTGTTGGAATAATTTATTTAATTTTTAGCACACAATCAATAACATTAGTTTGAGAAAAATGAGACAAACAGGGACTTAAGCATTTTTGTCTCATCTTATATTTGAAAATGAGACAAAAATGCTCTGTCCCCAAAAGTCTCAAAATTAAGGAGATGATAATTTTTGAAAAAAATAGGTAAACAAACAATTCTTTTTGATACCCCTCCAACTATCACAACATGTAGCAGTATAGTTGGTCCAAAAGAAGCCAAAGGTCCACTTGCAAAATTTTTTGACCAAACTTTAGAAGATGAATTTTGGGGAGAAAAATCATGGGAAAAAGCAGAAAGTAAGATTATAAAAGAAGCAACAAATATGGTTATTGCTAAATCTGGAATTGCAAGCAAAGATATTGATTTAGTTTTTGCAGGTGATTTGCTTAATCAATGTATATCTTCTAGTTTTGGCTTAAGAGATGCAAACATTCCTTTTTTTGGTGTTTTTGGTGCTTGTTCTACTTTTGTTGAGTCTTTATCTTTAGGTTCAATTGCAATTGAAGGTTTTGCAAATAATGTTTTATGTGCTACTTCTAGTCATTTTTGTAGTGCCGAAAAACAATTTAGATTTCCATTAGAACTTGGAAATCAAAGACCACCTACTAGCCAATGGACAGTAACAGGTAGTGGTGCAGCGATTTTATCTAAATCTGGAAATGGACCTTTTATTACAAGTATAACTCCTCGGAAAAATAATTGATATGGGTATAAAAGATGCAAATAACATGGGTGCTGCAATGGCTCCTGCTTTTGCTGATACTTTAGTTACTCATTTTCAAGATACTAAGAAAGACCCTAGTTACTATGATGTGATTGTAAGTGGCGATTTAGGATATATCGGAAAAGAAATTGCAATAGATATTGTTAAATCTAAAGGTTATGATATAAAAACAAATTATGATGATTGTCGGAGTTTTAATTTTTGATAAAAAAACTCAAGATACTCATAGTGGTGGAAGTGGATGTGCATGTTGTGGTACAGTTTTTTCTGGATATTTTTTCAAACAACTTCAAGAAAAGAACATTAAAAAAATGCTTTTAATTGCAACAGGAGCTCTTATGAATTCAACAAGTTCACAACAAGGTGAAAGTATTCCAGGAATTGCTCATGCAATTAGTATAGAGCTTTAAAATTCAAAAAAGAAAGGAATGAATTTTATGGAAAATATAGATTGGGCATCTGTTTTTGATTGGACTGTTCTTTTGAAATGTTTTATAACAGGTGGATTGATTTGTGTTATCGGTCAAATTTTAATTGATAAAACAAAACTAACCTCTGCAAGAATTTTAGTCATTTTTGTAACTGCTGGTTGTATTTTAGGTGGACTTGGAGTCTATAAATATTTGGTTGATTTTGCAGGTGCTGGAGCTACTGTTCCTCTTACTCGGATTTGGATACAACTTAGCAAAAGGTGCAATTGAGGCAGTTCAAGAATATGGCTTAGTTGGAGCTTTTATAGGTGGTGTAAAAGCAGCTGCTCGGTGGAATTGCAGCAGCAGTTTTTTTTGGATATCTTGCCTCACTTATTTCAAAGCCAAAAATGAAAAAACAATAATTAAAATAAAAAAATCGCATAGGTTCTTACCTTTGCGAATTTTTTATTTGTGTTTTATGCTTTTTTTGCAATTTCAGCAATTTCTGTAAATGCTTTTGGATCATTTACTGCTATTTCAGCTAGCATTTTTCTGTTAATTGTTACATTTGCTTTTTTAAGACCTGCTATCATTTTGCTATATGTTATTCCATTCATTCTAGCTGCTGCATTTATTCTAGCTATCCATAATTTTCTAAAATTACTTTTTCTATCTTTTCTTCCTACATAGCTATATGATAAAGATTTTAATACAGCTTGATTTGCATTTCTAAATCTATAGTGTTTTGCACCATAATATCCTTTTGCTTGTTTTAATACTTTTTTATGTCTTGCTCTTGTTGTTCTTCCTGATTTTACTCTTGCCATTTATTTTCACCTTCCTTAATTCTTCATTTAATTAGTTACCATATGGTAATAGTTTTTTGATTGTTTTTTCACATGTTTTATCAGCATATCCATTTTGGATTTTTCCTGATTTTTTTTGTCTTTTTGTTTTGTTAGCTAGTAAGTGTCTTCTGTTTGATTTTGTTCTTTTTACTTTTCCTGTAGCTGTTAAAGAATATCTTTTTTTAGCAGCTTTATTTGTTTTTAATTTTGGCATAATAATATACTCCTTTCACATTTTTCTATATATCTTAAGCGTTTTTCTTTGCTAAGATTGTAAACATATTTCTTCCTTCTAATTTAGGTGCTTTTTCTACTACTGCAACATCTTCTAAAGCTTCAATAAATTTATTTAAAACTAATTCTCCTGCCTTAGAATTGTTTACTTCTCTTCCCCTAAATCTTACGGTAATTTTAACTTTGTTTCCATCTTCTAAGAATTTTCTAGCATTTTTAGATTTGAACCCAAAGTCGTGTTCTTCAATATTTGGAGTTACTCTTAATTCTTTTACTTCTAAAACTTTTTGTTTTTTCTTAGCTTCTTTTTCTCTTTTTGCTTGCTCAAATTTATATTTTCCATAATTCATGATTTTACAAACCCCCGGGTTTGCATTTGGAGCAACTAAAACTAAGTCTAAGTTTTTTTCTTCTGCTTTTTCTAAAGCTTCCCTTAGAGAAACAACTCCATATTTTTCTCCTTGGTCTCCTATTAATTGGACTTCTTTAGCTCTTATTTGTCCATTTACTGGTAATTCTTGTTTTATATAAAACACCTCCAAAATAAAAAAATTTGACTTTTGTTACAAGTCAAATTAAAACACAAATTTAGCTTTTACTAAATCATATTTAATTCTAACCCTTTTCCTTAACTTAGATAGGGTGAGAAGTTTTACCTTCTTCTTGTAACGAGTAATATTATACAATGTTTTTTAGTTAAAGTCAATACTTTTCCTTGATATTTCTTTCAAAATATTATATAATTAGCCTAAATTTTGTAAAAGGAGCGTTTTAATTATGAGTGAAGTAGAAATTGGAAGAGTTTATCGTCATTTTAAAGGTAACTACTATTTTGTAGAAAACATCGCATATGACTCGGAAACAAAAGAAAAAATGGTAGTATATAAACCTTTATATGAAAGAGAAGATCGGTCGCTCCATTTGGGTAAGACCCCAAAAAATGTTTTTAGAAGAAATCCCTAATAGACCTGATAATATTACTGGTCAAAAACATAGATTTGAAATTGCAGATGAAATTAAGTTAGATTATACAAAAAAATAAAAGTTAATGGAGGAAATATTATGATAGATATTAAATTTTTAAGAGAAAATCCTGATGTTGTAAAAGAAAACATCAAAAAGAAATTTCAAGACAACAAGCTTTGCTTAGTTGATGAAGTAATTGAATTAGATATAAAAAATAGAGAAGCTAAATTAAATGGAGATAATTTAAGATCTGAAAGAAAAAATTTAAGTAGCAAAATAGGCATGCTTATGAAAGATGGCAAAAAAGATGAAGCAGAAAAAATAAAAGCAGAAGTTAGCAAAATAAATGAAAAACTAGAAGAAAATGAAAAATTAGAAACACAATATAGTGAAGCTATAAAAGAAAGAATGATGAAAATACCAAATATTATGCACCCTTCTGTTCCAATTGGAGAAGATGATAGTAAAAATGTAGAAATTCAAAAATTTGGAGAACCAAAAGTTCCAGATTATGAAATTCCTTTCCATGGTGAAATTTTAGAAGGCTTAGGTGGACTAGACCTAGACAGCGCAAGAAGAGTTGCAGGACAAGGTTTTTATTATTTAATGGGAGATGTTGCAAGATTACATTCAGCTGTTTTAACATATGCAAGAGATTTTATGATTAATAAAGGTTTTACTTATTGCATCCCACCATATATGATAAGATCTGATGTTGTAACTGGTGTTATGAGCTTTGAAGAAATGGATGCTATGATGTATAAAATTGAAGGTGAAGATTTATATTTAATTGGTACTTCTGAGCACTCTATGATTGGTAAATTCAAAGATCAAATACTAAAAAAAGAAAATATGCCATATACTATGACATCATATTCTCCTTGCTTTAGAAAAGAAAAAGGAGCTCATGGATTAGAAGAACGCCGGAGTTTATAGAATCCATCAATTCGAAAAACAAGAAATGATAGTTGTATGTGAACCAGAAGATAGCTGGAATTGGTATGATAAAATGTGGTCATATACAGTAGAATTCTTTAGAAGCATGAATATTCCTGTAAGAACTTTAGAATGTTGTTCAGGAGATTTAGCAGACTTAAAAGCAAAATCTTGTGATGTAGAAGCTTGGTCTCCTCGTCAAAAGAAATATTTTGAAGTTGGAAGTTGTTCTAATTTAACAGATGCACAAGCTAGAAGACTTGGAATTAGAATTAAAGGAGAAAACGGAACATATTTTGCTCATACCCTAAATAATACAGTTGTTGCTCCACCTAGAATGCTTATTTCTATTATGGAAAATAACTATCAACCAGATGGCAGTGTAATAATTCCAGAAGTTTTAAGACCATATATGGGTGGTTTAGAAAAAATTGAGAAAATTTAAAGGAGGTCTTTAATGTTAGTTAAAAATCCAAGATTTGAAATTTCAGCAGTTAGTCCAAAACAATACCCAAAGTCAGGACTTCCTGAAATTGTTTTAGTTGGAAAGTCTAATGTTGGAAAATCAAGTTTTATAAACACTTTAATTAATAGAAAAAAATTAGCAAGAACTAGTAGCGAACCTCGGAAAAACTCGTCAAATCAATTTTTATAATATTGATGAAAAATTCTATTTTGTAGATTTACCAGGTTATGGTTATAGTAAAATGTCTAAAAAGGAACAAGCTCAAGTTGGAAAATTTATTGAAGAATATTTATTCAGCAGAAATGAAATTTCTTTAATTATATTTTTAGTTGATATCAGGCATAAACCAACAGAAAATGATAGATTAATGTATAATTATATTGTTTCTGCAAAACTACCTTTTATAATTGTTGCAAATAAAGCTGATAAAATTGCTGTAACAAAGGTAGATGCTGCAACTAAAGATTTACAAAAAGAGCTAAACCCAATTGGTGATATAAAAACATTCCCTTTTTCTTCTGAGAGAAAAATATATACTGATACCATGTGGGAATATTTAGATAATTTTTTAGAAGAATTAAAATAAATAAAATTTAAAGGTATTGTAAATAATAATTACAATACCTTTTTTTGTTTCTATTTTTCATATTTTGCATATAATATATAAATATTTTAAAAAGGAGTCGATTATTTATGTTTAAAAATTATCCTATGATTCCATATTTCGGGTTTAAAGACGAAAATGTAAGAACACCTATTACCTTTCCTGCTCAGCATCAACCTGTTCAACCTGGAATGGAATTTGAAATGAATCCATTACCTATTTTTGAAAATCCTAATTACACTCCAAGTGGGAAACTTAAAGATAAAGTAGTTATTATCTCTGGTGGCGATAGTGGAATTGGAAGAGCTGTTAGTGTTCTTTTTGCTAAAGAAGGAGCTGACATTGTAATTAGCTATTTAAATGAACATGAAGATGCAAATTGCACAAAACAAATCATTGAAAGTTATGGAAGAAAATGTGTACTAATTCCTGGTGATTTGCGTGATGAAAATTTATCAACATATATAGCGGAAACTGCAATAAATACTTTTGGAAAAATTGATATTTTAATTAATAATTGTGGAGTTCAATTTCCTCAAAATAGTATTTTAGATATTTCTAGTAAGCAATTAAAAGATACTTTTGAAACAAATATTTTTACATTTTTCTATTTAACAAAAGCTGTTTTACCTCATTTGGGAGCAAATAGCAGTATTATAAATACTACATCTATTACTGCTTTTGATGGAAAGAAAAATCTAATTGATTATTCCGCAACAAAAGGTGCCATTACTGTATTTACTAAATCTCTTGCATTATCTTTGGCAGATCAAGCGATTCGTGTTAATGCTGTTGCTCCAGGACCTATTTGGACACCACTTATTCCTTCTTCTTTTAGTCCAAAAGAAGTAGAAATATTTGGGACTGAAACCCCTCTAAAAAGAGCTGGCGAACCTTTTGAACTTGCACCTGCTTACCTTTACCTTGCAAGTGATGATTCTAGATATGTTACAGGTCAAATTATTCATGTAAATGGAGGAACTATAGTTTAAATATTTTAAAAGCCATCTGGCATTTAAGTCAGATGGCTTTATAATTTAGCATTTAAAACAACAAGAGTTTTTCTTTTCTTTTTTTCTATTACATAACAACAAAATAGTTGTTAATATAAGAAGTATTCCAAGTATTATAGCTAAAACTATAATTGCAGCTAATGCTCCTAAGATTGCTGTAGATAATGCTGCTCCAATTATTAGTCCGATAACTGCTGTAAATAAAGAAAGTAAAATAATATCAACAATGCCTAAACAATTTTTATGGCTTTTGCACTTTTTTTCTCCATTATCGCAACAATATATTGTATCTTGTGGCTCCATTTTTAAGTCACCTCCATATAAGTGTACTACTTTACACTTATATTATATATTATGCTTCTTTTTCAATTTTTGTTATTGCTTTTTTTGCTTTTTCTCTTTCTAAAACCACTACATGTCCACAACCTTGACATTTTAACTTAAAATCTACACCTATTCTTGTTATTTCCCAAAGTTTACTTCCGACATGGATGTTTCTTTTTTGTTCTTACAATATCTCCTATTTTGTATTCCATACGAATATTTCTCCTCTATAAGTTTTCTATTGCCTTTTTAAATCTTTTTTCTATTTTTTCTTTTCCTAATATTTTCATGATTTCATACATATCTGGAGTATTTGTTCTCATAGTTAGAGCAACTCTTAAAACTGTACTTACATCTCCAACATGAGCCTTATACATTTCAGGATTTGCTTTAAATTCTTTAACTTCTTTTGCATATCCTAATTTTCCTGAAAGCTCTTTTATTTTATCAAACCAAGTTTGTTTATCATCATTTTCGTCATATATTTTAATGTATTCTTCTAATATTTTTCTAATATCTTCTTTTTCATTTATTGCTTGATATGGATAACTTTTTTCTTGATTTTCGAAAATTTCATCATACATATATGAAATATTTTCTTTTACATCTGACCATTTTGCAATATCTTTTCTTGGTTTTTTATTTCCTCTTTCTATCCCAAAAACTTTAAGTGCATATTCTTTATCTTGTAATATTTCTTCTAATTCTTTGTCATATTTTTTAGCCCAGTTTAAAGCATTGTTATACACTTCTTCTGCTGAAAACATTGATATTACAGTTTTTCCAACATCATATAGTTTTACCATATCAAAAAGTGCTCCACTTACACTCATTTTATTTAATTGAAGTTCAAATTCTTCTATTCCTTTTTCTTTATTTTGTTTTCTCCAATTTTCAAAATTTGAGTTTGCTATATTTAATAAATATTCTTTTACTGCTTCTTTTGGTATTCCTTGTTCATCATAATAGCTTACTGCTGCTTCTGGGTCTTTTCTTTTACTTAATTTTCTTTTATTTCCATTATCATTTTTCATAATTGGTGCAATATGAGCATATTTTGGTGCTTTAAATCCTAACTCTTGGAACAATTGTAAATGTAATGGAACTGATGATAGCCATTCATCTCCACGAATTACATGTGTTGTTCCCATTAAATGGTCATCTACTGCATGTGCAAAGTGATATGTAGGAAGACCATCTGCTTTTATTATTACAATATCTTGATCATTTTCTGGAAATGTTACATTTCCTTTTATTACATCATGATGTTTTATTTTTCTGTCTTCTCTTCCTGGAGATTTAAAACGAATTATATATTTTTCTCCATTTTTAATCTTCTCTATTGCCTCTTCTACAGTAATATTTCTACATTTTGCCCAAACACTATAATATCCTGGTCTTATTTTTGCTGCTTCTTGTTTTTCTCTTGTTTCTTCTATTTCTTCAGGAGAACAAAAACATGGATATGCTTTTCCTTGTGATATTAAATATTTTGCATAAGATTGGTATATTTCTTTTCTTTTACTTTGTCTATATGGTCCATAAGAACCTTTTTCTTCTGTTTCAGAAATCATACCTTCATCTGGTTCTAATCCAAAGTTTTTAAGCGAATTTACTATATCTATTACTCCATTTTCTACTTCTCTTTTTTGATCTGTATCTTCTATTCTTAAGAAAAATACGCCTTCAGTTTGGTTTGCAAGTTTTCTTGCAATTAAGCTTTGATATAGTCCACCAATATGAACAAATCCTGTTGGACTTGGTGCAAATCTTGTAACTATTGCTCCTTCTTTTAAATTTCTTTTTGGATATTTTTCTTCATAATATGATATATCTTTTATATCTGGGAATATTAAGTTTGCTAAATCTTTATAATCCATTTTTTTCAACTCCTATTTCTTTTCTAAAAATTGACATGTGTATTATATCATAAAATTAATAAAAAAGTAAAGTTTTATAATTAGTTTTTTAGCGTCTTTTCTCTTACAAACTAAGCAAAATCAAAGAATTTTTATATTGACATTAAATATAGTTTTTGATATATTATACTCAAGTGTTTAAATAGAACTCCTTCGGGTTAGGTGCATAGATTAATAATTGACATCTTTGCATTTCAACTATTAGTTTATGCACCTAGCCTTCGCAAGATGGTTAGTTGCAATATTAATTTGAAGGAGGTGGATTTTGTGAAAACAAATGACAACAATGTTGTGGCAGTTCGCTATCTTGGTAGAGCTTTAATAGCCTTAATATTTGGCATTGTTATATGTTTTTTAGCTAGTCTCGGCTACAATACATATGTCAAATATTCAGACGAAAAAATTGAAGTTCGCACAGAGAACTCCAATTCAACATATTTAAACACACTTGATTAAGAGCTACGGCTCTTAATCTTTTTTGTTATATGAATAATATCATTATTCTATTCTTAATTCAATTACAAGAATATTAATTTTACATAACAAAATTGTAACATTTCTATTACTTTCTGTCAATATTATAACATGTTTTTTTATTAGTTAATAAGAAATACAAAATACCAGACCTATAAAAGCCTGGTATTTCAACATTTTTGCTAAACTTCCATAATTATAGGTATAATCATTGGATTTCTTTTTGTCTTTTTGAAAATATAATCTCTTAAATTTTCTCTGACATTTGTTTTTATTGTAGTCCAATCTCTTATTCCTTTTTCTTCACATTTTCTAATTTCATGTCTTACTACTGATTTTACTTCATCCATCAAGTTTTCAGATTCTCTTACATAAACAAATCCTCTAGATATTACATCTGGCCCTGCAACTACTTCTCCTGTTGTTGAATCCATTGTTAAAACTATAACAATTAATCCATCTTGTGATAAATGTTGTCTATCTCTTAATACTATACTTCCAACATCTCCAACACCTAATCCATCTACTAAAATTCTTCCACTTTGAACTGTTCCTGTTAGATTTGCTTCTTCCTCATTTATTTCTAGTATTCTACCATTTTGAAGCATTATGATATTTTCTTTATCAATTCCCATACTTTGAGCAGTTTCACTATGTGCTATTAATTGTCTATATTCTCCATGGACTGGTATAAAGTATTTAGGTTTTGCTAAAGCTAAAATTAATTTTTGTTCTTCTTGGCAAGCATGTCCTGAAACATGCACATCTTCTAGTGAACTATATACAACTTCTGCTCCAATTTGCATTAAGTCATCTATTACTCTTGAAACATATTTTTCATTTCCTGGTATTGGTGTTGCTGAAATAATTACTAAGTCATTTGGTGTTATCTTAACTTTTCTATGGTCACCTGCTGCCATTCTAGTTAGTGCTGACATAGGTTCTCCTTGACTTCCTGTTGTAATTATAACTAATTGTTCATCTGTATAGCTGTTAATCATATCTATATCTATAAAGATATTTTCTGGGCATTTAATGTACCCTAGTTCTCTTGCTGTTGTAATCATATTAATCATACTTCTACCACATACAGCAATTTTTCTTCTATGTTTTACTGCTGAATTTACAATTTGTTGTACCCTATGAACATTTGATGCAAATGTTGCAACTACAATCCTTTTTGTACAATGTTGAAATAGTCTATCAAAAACTTCTCCTACTGTGCTTTCTGACATTGTAAATCCTTTTCTTTCAGAATTCGTACTATCAGACATAAGTGCCAAAACACCATTATTTCCAAGTTCTGCGATTCTTCCAAAGTCCATTATTTTACCATCTATTGGTGTAAAATCTACTTTAAAGTCTCCTGTGTGAAGTATTGTTCCTACAGGTGTTGTTATTGCAAGCATAACAGAGTCTGGAATACTATGTGTACTTCTTATAAATTCTACTTTAAAATTATTTCCAAATTTTATTATTTGTCCTTGTGATACTTCATATAATTTTGTACTTCTTAATAAATTATGTTCTTCTAATTTGTTTCTTATTAATCCTGCAGCTAATTTTGTTGCATAAATTGGAATATTTATCTTTTTTAATAAATATGGAACTGCACCTATATGGTCTTCATGTCCATGTGTTATTACCAATCCTTTTATTTTATCCACATTTTGTTCTAGATATGTGATATCTGGAATTACTAAATCAACTCCTAACATATCATCATCTGGAAATATTAGTCCACAGTCTACTACAATTATTTCATTTTCATATTCAAAAACTGTAATGTTTTTTCCAACTTCTTGAATTCCTCCGAAGTGGAATTATTTTTAATTTTGATTTTTTAAATATTGGATTTTCTCCTTTTTCATTATATTTTCTAGTATTTTTTCTACTATATGGTCTTTTTTCTGCCTTTCTTACAACTGTTTTACTTTCTTGTTTTAAATTCTCTTTTTTTGTATTTGTTCTTCTTGTTTTTTTAACTAAATTTGTTTTTCTCTCTTTGTTATTTTTTATTTCTTCTGTCATTAAACTCTCCTTTCCTATTTTTAAATATTTTTTAAAACACTAAAAAAATTAGTTTACCCTTTAAACTAATTTTGACCTAATTTATCTTTTTTCATTCATCTGTACAAAAATAACGAAGCTTTTTTATATGTGGCCTTTTTTATCTCTTAACCTACATATACTTCATTGTTTAATAAATTCCGATCAATATGATTAACACTGCTTCATATTATACTATAAATCTATATAAAAGTCAATGTCCAATTGGGGACAGGTCCAAATGGACATTTTTGTCCATTTTGTGACAGGTGTCAATCTGAAATTTTTTGGAATATTGTTTTTTACAAAATTCAATACTTGTAAAAATGCCATTCAACAAAATTCGACAAAAATGAGAGAAACGAGAACTGTCCCCTTTTTTCTCAAAAAAATGAGACGGAATTGCTCCGTCCCCATTTATCTCATTTAATTGTTTTCTCCTCTTCCTTCTGGAAGTGCTGAGTAATCTAATACAACTCTTATCTTTGTTATATATCTTAATGTTCTTACAAATTTGCTATTTTTAATTCTTTGCCATAAACTTGGTTTTGTTTCAAATGTTGTTGCTTCTACATATTGCTTCTCTTCTATTGTATTTACAGGTGCTTCTACTTTTACTTCTTCTTCTTTTTGAACTACTTCTTCTATCGGTGTTTCGATTGGTGTTGGTATTGATTTTAGTGCATCTGCAATTTCTATTCCGATATAACTTAATGCTTTTGATCTATCTTCTATTCTTTCCATATCAATTTCTATATGTAAGTTAGATTCTAAGTTATTTATTCTTGCATGTAAAAGTTTCATTGCATCTTTATAGTTTTCACTTGTTGTTCCTTTGGCTTTTCCAACTATTGTTAGAGTCTCTATTATATCTTCTGAAAATGTATCTTCTGCTTTTTTTACTTGTTCTTTCCAATCTTTTTCTTTGTTTTCTACTGCTTCTACTAATTCTTTTAAATTTCCTGCTAAGTTTATATTTTGTTCTCTTTGTCTAATTAATTCTTCTATTTTTTTAGTATTTTCTTCAAATTGATTTGTTGCATATTCTACTAAGCCATAAGCAGCTTTATATACACTTGCTGGAAAATTTTTCTTTTTTGGATATTCAATTAAATATGTTTTTATTGATTCTATTAAGTCTTTAAAATATGTATCATCTTCTAATTGTACTATTTGCTTCTTACTTTTTGGATTTATTAGTTTTTGTACTTTTTCTATATTTGATAATATTTTTTCCTCTGTTATAACCATTCTTACATTTACTATGCCAGATCTAGACATGTAAATTACCTCCTTTATCTTATGCATCTTTAGTTTTTTCTTTCTATATTATTATACATTAACGGAAACCAAACTACAAGAGGATTTTGCGTTTTTTATTTTAAGTTTTTGTTACATTTATGTTACAAAAATATTACAATTTTCTTTATTTTTCGACAACTCTATTTTATGTATAGTTCTTTTGAAATATATTTTTCCGTAAGTAAATTTTGATATCAAAAAAATAGAACATATACTTTTTAGTTTATGTTCTATTTTTTTGATTATTAATTTTTTATATATAATTTTTAAGTTACAAATTAATAATTATTAATATTACATTTTATAATACTGTTTTTATTTCTTCAAATCTTTTTACTTTTTGTGTTGTTGTTTTTATTAATTCTTTATCTGTTATTGTAATATCTCTTACATATTTATATGCTGGCATAGATTTATTTGCTTTTTTTACTTCTTGCCAAATAGCTTCTTTTAATTCTTCTTCATTTTTTACATTATAATATTCTTTTGCAACATCTACATCATAAACTATTTTTGCACAAATTTTATAATCTCCATCATCTTCTGGTTTTCCATATACGAAACTTTCTTTTACGCCTTCAATTTTATTTAATAAAGCTTCTATCTCTTCTGGATAAATATTTTTTCCATTTTTTAATACTATAACAAATTTCTTTCTTCCTGATATAAAGATATACCCATCTTTATCAATTTTTGCTAGATCTCCTGTATGAAGCCATCCATCTTGTGTTAATGTTTCTTTTGTTGCTTCTTCATTATTATAATATCCAAGCATTATAGAATCTCCTTTTGCTAAAAGTTCTCCTATTCCTTCTTCATTTGGATTTTCTATTTTTACATCAACACTTGGAAAAGCTCTTCCAATTGAACCTATTCTTCTAAATTTATCATCTTCTGCTGCAATTACTGGTGAACTTTCTGTTAAACCATAACCTTGGTATGTAGTAAATCCTAAGTCATTAAATCCTCTTTCTACTTCTGGATCAAAAGCTGCTCCTCCAGCAACAAATAGTCTTACTTTTCCACCTAATGTATTATGAATTTCTTTAAATAATTTTTTCCTTACATCTATTCCAAATTTTAATAAAAATTTGCTTATTTTAATCCCTTTTTGTAATGTTTCTAATTTTCCTTGTTTTTCTACTGTTTTCATTACTCTTTTATACATTGTTTCAAATAAAATTGGAACTGAAATCATTGCTGTTGCTTGATATTCTTTTAAGTTTTCTGCAATATGACGAATTCCTTCACAAAATGCTATTTGTGAACCTACAGATAATGGGAATAAAAATCCTACTGTACATTCAAATGTATGGTGTAATGGTAAAAATGATAAAAATCTATCTTCTGGTGTTGCTTTAATTACTCCTGCTATGTCTTGAAGGTTTGTACATATATTTTTATGTGACAACATTACTGCTTTTGACATTGCTGTTGTTCCTGATGTAAATAGCATTATACTCATTGTTTCTGGATTTATTTTACTATCTAAAAATTCTCTGTTTCCTTCTTGTAAAAGTTTTTCTCCGTTTTTAATTAATTCTTTTTCTGAAAGTACTCCATTTTCTTCTTTATCTAAATCCATTGAAATAAAGTATTTTACATTTGTTGTTTCTTTTTTTCTTATATCTTCCATTATTTCATCATATTTACTTGAATAGAAAATTGCTTCTACTTCTGAACGAATCATTAAGCTTTCTATTTCATTTGCTGGAAGTGCTCTATCTAATGGAACAACTATTCCTGTTCCTGTTACTGTTGCAAGATATGCAATTCCCCATTCATATCTATTTTCTGAAATTACTGCTATTCTTTTGTCTTTTAGTCCCATATTTACAAGACTTGTTCCTAATGCTTTTACATTGTCTCTTACTTCTTTATGTGTTATATATTTAAATTTTCCTTCTTCTTCAGTTTTAAAAACATATGCTGTTTTTTCTCCAAATTTTTCTCCTGATTTTTCTAGCATATCTCTTAAGTCTTTAAATTCCATTGCTTTGTATGTTGGTTTTCTCATACTAATATCCCCTTTTCTTTTTTATTTTTATTTTACTTTTAATCCTTCTATTACAGTACTTTCAAACTCTTTATATAGTCCCATTACATCTAATTCTTTTTTTGTCCTTACTTTATACACTAAAGCAGAACATATTAGTCCATATATTTCTGATGCGATACTTTTTGGGTCTCCATTTTTTACTTCTTTTTTTTCTATTCCTTCTTTTACAATTTCTTCAATTTTACTTATGTAATTAAAAATGTGCTCTTTACACATTTCGTTTCTTGCTTCACTTCCCCAAAACTGGCTAAGAAGAATTTTTATTAAATCTTCATATTTTGCAACTATTTTTATTTCAATAAGTACTATTGCTTTTAATTTATCTATATAATTTGTATATTTTGCTGTTTTTATATCTATACTATTTTGTAATAATTTCATGCCTTCTTCTACTAAGAAGTTAAAAATTTCTTCTTTGCTTCCAAAGTGATAATAAAGTGTTCCTTTTGCTACACCTACTGTTGCTGTTATTTCTTCTATACTTGTTGCTTCATATCCTTTTTCGGCAAATAATTTCATTGAAGTTTCAAATATTTTTCTTTTGGTTTTATTCATATTTTAAGCATCCTTTCAAATAAAATAATACCGCATCTATTATATATTTTTTTAACATATTTTGCAATAGAATTATTTTTTTTGAACACATCGGTCAGGATTTATTTTAATTTTTTTATAAAATTCCTTTACTTTTTAATATAACTAATATAAAATAACCTTGAATTGGATATACTAAGAAGAAAAAATGGAGGAAACAAATGAAAAATAAAAATGAATTAAATTTTAAAGATTTGAAACTCTCTTTTCCACAAGAGTTGTTTCATTTTGATACTACAGAGGAACTAGATGACATCCAAGGTGGAATTGGTCAAGATAGAGGTATTAAAGCATTAGAGTTTGGACTTCAAGTAGATGTTAAAGGATATAATATTTTTATAGAAGGTCCTTCTGGTGTTGGAAAAACAATGTACACAAAAAATTATTTAAATAAAATTGCACCAAAAAAGAAAGTACCTTCTGACTGGTGTTATATATATAATTTTGATAATCCAAATGAACCAATTGCAGTTGAACTTCCTGCTGGTCAAGGAAAAGAATTTAAAGCAGCAATGGATGGATTTATAAAAGAAATTAGAAAAGATATAAAAAATACATTTAATAATGACGATTTTGAAAAAGAAAAAGCTTTAATAAAACAAGAATTTGAAGAAAAGCGTTCTAAATTATTAGAACAATTAAACGAAGATGCTTCTAAATATAATTTTCAAGTAAGAACAGCACAAAACGGAATATATATGATGCCTGTTGTAGATGGAAAAGTTATTCAAGAAGAAGAATTTGATAAATTAGCTGATGAAGTAAAAAAAGAATATGAAGAAAAATCAGTATTTGTACAAGAACAGATTATGAATGCAATAAGTCAAATCAAAGAAATTGAGCGCCAATCTGACAAAAAGATTTCTGAATGGCAATCAAATGTTGCTTTACTTACTGTAAATGTTCATATAAATTATTTAAAATCAAAATATAAAAGAAATAAAAAAATAAATAAATTTTTAAATGATGTAAAACAAGATGTATTAAAAAATGTGCCTATCTTTTTAGAAGATGAAACAAAACAAAATGCTCAAAATGGACACCCTATGCAAAAAAGGCCTGACCCTTGTTTAAATTACAGAGTAAATCTATTTATTGATAATTCTTCTTTAGAAGGTGCTCCTGTAATTATGGATTCAAATTATTCTTATCATAACATTTTTGGTTCTCTTGAATATGAAAATGTTTATGGAGCTTTAAAAACAGATCATACAATGTTAAAACCAGGTTTACTACAAAAAGCAAATGGTGGATATATTATTTTTCAAGCAAAAGATTTACTAGCAAATGGTATGTGTTATGATGCATTAAAAAAAGCTTTAAGAACTAAAGAAATAGGAATTGAAAACACTGTTGATCAGCGTTCTTCTATGGTTTTAGTTTCTTTAAAACCTGAACCTATTCCTCTTAATTTAAAAGTAATTTTAATTGGAAGTCCAAATATATATCAAACTTTACTTGCAATGGATACTGATTTTAGAAAATTATTTAAAATTAAAGTTGAGTTTGAAGATGATGCACCAATTACAGAAGAAAATGTAAATAAATTAGCTCAAATAATACATGGCTTTTGCTCTCATGAGGGTATTCCTCATTTAGATAAAAGTGCTATGGCAAGACTTATAGAATATGCTTCAAAACTTGCAGGAAGTCATAAAAAAATCTCAACAAGGTTTGATGATTTAATTCAAGTTGCAAGCGAAGCAGGTACTTGGGCTAAACTTTCTAAATCTAAAGTTGTAACTGCAAAATTTATAGACAAAGCTTTAGAAGAAAGAGTTGAGAGAGTAAAAAAATATGATGCAAAATATTTAGAAATGATAAAAGAACATTCATTATTAATAAATACTTCTGGATATGAAGTAGGACAATTAAATGGTTTAACAGTTCTAAGTATTGGAGATTATACTTTTGGAAAACCTGCAAAAATAACAGTAAATACTTACACAGGAAAAAATGGAATTATAAATATAGAAAGAGAAGTTGAAATCTCAGGTCCTTCTCATTCTAAAGGTGTTTTAATCCTTTCTGCTTATTTAGGAGAAATGTTTGCACAAGATATTCCACTTTGTTTAACAGCAAGTATTTGTTTTGAACAATTATATAATGGAGTTGATGGTGATAGTGCTTCTAGTACAGAACTTTATGGCTTATTATCTAGTCTTTCTGGAATACCTATTAATCAATCAATTGCAGTTACTGGTTCTGTTAATCAAAAAGGTGACATACAACCAATAGGTGGAGTTAATGAAAAAATAGAAGGATTTTTCCAGATTTGTAAACTTCGTGGACTAAATGGTTCACATGGTGTTATGATACCTGTACAAAACATTGATAATTTGCAACTTTCTGATGAGATAATAGATGCTGTTAAAAATAAGTTATTCCATATTTATGCTGTTTCAAATATCGAAGAAGGAATTGAAGTTTTAACAGGTGTACCTGCTGGTAAAAAAGATAAAGATGGTAATTTCCCTGCAGGAACTGTAAATTATTTAGTACATGAAAAATTAAAAAGATATGCAAAAATTAGTGAAAATAAATAAAAATCACCCTAGAATTTAGTTTTTTAAATTCTAGGGATTTTTTAAAATATATTTTGAAGATTAAATGCATATTTATCTTCTATATGATTTAATAAAAATATCGTTTTTTCTAAGTTTTCATTTGTTTCTATATAATTTTCATTTTCTATTTTTCCTTTTAATACTACAAGTTCTGCTTCAACTTTTTCTAATTCATTATGTTCTATATAATATGCTAATATATTAAATCTTTTTTTCCAAGTATCATATATATCATTAAATTCCTCTTTACTTACATCTTGTTTTAACACTTCTAATTTTTTAGTTAATTCTTCTACAGAATTTTTTGTATATTCTTGAGACATAAAATTTCCTAATAATATTAAAGAAACAATTATTAGGCTCACCAAAATTTCTCTTATCATCTTTTCTCCTTTTTTTGACAAAAAATTTGATTTTTACCATCTATGGTAACAACTAATGCATCTTCTGGTCTTACATGAAATTTTTGAAGTTCTTTTTCTAACCATATTTTATCTTTTCCAATTTCTTTTAAATTTTTTTCCATTATTTTCCCATCTATTACTAAATCATATGGTATTCCTTCATATTCTACATCTAATTTTAAGTCTTCTATTTTCACACCTCTTTTTTCTGGTTTTTCTATTATTGTTACTTCTCCATTTGTTTCTAATATTGCATATTCTATATCTCCTAAGTTAAAGACATTGTTTCCTCTTAATCTTTCCTGAAGTTCATTTATTGTAAATCTTTCTTTTTTTAAAGCTTTTTCATCTATTTTTCCTCTATATATTAAAATCCTTGGTTTTCCACAGATTATTTCTCTTGCCTTTATACTTTTTAAATTTATTCCAGAAATTATTATATGCATAAGTAATAATCCTAATATTGGTATTATTCCATTAAATATTGGTATTCCAATTTCAGACATTGGGATTGTTGCTAAATCTGCAATCATAATAGAAATCGCAAGTTCAAATGGTTGAAGTTGCCCTATTTCTCGTTTTCCCATAAATCTCATAACTATTAATACTATTATATATAAAATAATGGAACGAAAAAATGTTATTAACATTTAAATTTTCCCTTCTAAAATTAGATTTTTATTTGTTTTATTTTTTACAAATTTTAACTTTTTTATACTAGTATTTTTGAATAAATAATATTTTTTTGCAAATAATATAATTGCAACCTTTTATTTTTACAATATGAATTAAAAAACTAAGGAGGTCAAGACTTATGTCACACTCTAATGAAACAGAAGCATCAAAGACAACTTCTACTGCAATGCAAGTAATTGGTAGATTTGTTGCTGCTGCGGTTGTACTTGCTATTACTGCATTTTTTACACCAGGATTTACTATTAATAGTATTTGGACTTTAGCTTTATCTGCTATAGTTTTAACTGCTATTGATTATTTAATTGTTAAATTTACAGGTCTACATGCAAGTCCTTTTGGAAAAGGTTTTGTTGGATTTGCATTAGCAGCAATTACATTATATGTAACACAATTCTTCGTTGCAGGATATTCAATTTCTTGGATTGCTGCAATTATTGGTGCATTAATTTATGGTGTTGTTGATTATTTTATACCAGGAAATCAAGAAATGTAGTAAAAAAAGCGATATAATCTTTTTATCTTAGATTATACCGCTTTTTTTTTAATATTTTTCTACAATTTCATTTTTATTTTTATAAATACTATTTTTTGGAACTACTCCTCTTACTGAAGATAATGGATAAATATTGGTATTTTTACCAACTACAGTTCCAGGATTTAAAACTGAACCGCATCCTACTTCTACATTATCTCCTATCATTGCACCAATTTTCTTTATTCCTGTTTCTATTTTTTCATTTTTTCCTTTTATCACAACTAATTTTTTATCTGATTTTACATTTGATGTAATAGAACCTGCTCCCATATGTGATTTATACCCTAATATTGAATCTCCTACATAATTATAGTGTGGAACTTGAACTTTATTAAATAATATAACATTTTTTAGTTCTGTAGAATTTCCTACTACTGCTCCATTTCCTACAATTACTTTCCCTCTAATAAAACTACAATGCCTTATTTCGGCATCTTCTCCGATTATTGCAGGACCTTTTATATATGCTGACGGATAGACATTAGCAGACTTTGCAATCCAAACATCTTCTCCCTTTTTTTCATATTTTTCTTTGTCTAACTTATTTCCAAGTTCTATTATGTATTCTGCAATATTAGGTAATACTTCCCATGGATATGTATATTTTTCTAATAAGTCTTTTGCTATTGTTTCATCTAAATTATATAAATTTTTTATTTTACATTCTTCCATAATTCATCCTTCTTTCAAGGTTAGTCTGCTTTTTTATTTCTATTCCAGTATTTTTCGTATAATTCTTTTGCTGTTCTTGGACTATCCACACCTTCCTTATTTTTTACAGGTGCAAAATCATCTTCTCTTTTTCCTCTTAAAATTGCTATATCATCAAATAATTCAAATGCATCAAATATAAATGATTCAAATTTATATGAATTTGGCTTGGTTGGTATTACTTCTTTTCCATCTTCATCTATATATGAATTTTTCTTAAATGCGCTATGGTAAATTAATGGCTCTTTACTTATTCTTTCTATTGCATCTATTGTGTATAAATTACACATTATATGTGATTCTCCAAATTTTAATTCTCCATTTTCGTCTACTTCTTCTGCCATTTTTTCAGGAAGTTCTGTATATTCTATTACTTTTGGATGTCCGTTCATTTTGCAAAATACTCCTACTTTTTCATGAGGATTTGCTTTTACTACTGATTTTGATGCTATTTGCACATTTTTATCTATTGCAAGACCTAGTAAAGTAACATCTACCATTTTTAGCAAAGCATTATCAACACTTCCTATAAACACCCATTTAATGCCATTTTCTTTCATTTCTGCTAAACAACCACTTGCTCTTAGAGATGAGTATGTACCACCATTTCCATCTGATGCTTCTTTTATTTTATAGTTTTTATCTATTAATAGTTTCCCATTTGTATCTACTAATGGTAATTCACTTTGTGTAAATATTTTTACCTTTTCTTTTGGATACCCAAAATATTTATGTTTTTCTAAAAAATTTACTGTTTCTTCATTATTTTCTTTGCTTGTCATTATATACCAAAAAATATTCACACCATATTTTTTATTTGCTTCTTTTAAGTTTTCTGTTAATATTTCAAATAAATATTTTCCTTTTCCATATACATCTAGTTTAAAAGTACCTTTAGGTCCTGTGTGTCCTAGTCTTGTTCCTTGACCTCCTGCCATTGTAACTACTGCATATTCACCTTTTTTTATTACATCTTCTCCTAATTTATCTAAATTTTCTTTTTCTTCTTTTGTAAGTTTACTCTTGTCAACATATTTTATTGCTTCTATTTTGTTTTCTTTTATTTCAATTTCTTTTTTTGTATTTTCATATAGCTCATGAATTTGATTAAAATCAATTCTCATTATTTGGTCTATTAGTTCTTGCTTTTTTTCGCCTTCTAAATTATCTAATAATCTTATTATATGGTCTTGATTATAGGTTTTAAGTATTTCTATTGCGTCCTTTGTTTTATCCATTTTGCCTCATCCCTTCTAAAGCTTTTAAATATATTTCTACTTTTATTATATGTACTTATATTTCATGTTGTTATTTTAACACAATACCTTTTTATTATCAAGTTTTTTAGAAAACTTGTCATATTCTAAGTTTTTCATCAATATATATTAACTAAAGTATTTAGTACAAACATTATGCTTTTAATTTAAGGAGGTATATATGGAAAACACAAAATTATATCAAGACATAGCTAAAAGAACTGATGGAGATATTTATGTAGGAGTTGTAGGGCCAGTAAGAACTGGAAAATCTACTTTTATTAAGAAATTTATGGATTTGCTTGTAATTCCAAACATTGATAATGAATTTAAAAAAGAAAGGGCAAAAGATGAACTCCCTCAAAGTGCTGCTGGTAAAACAATAATGACAACAGAACCAAAATTTGTACCAAATGAAGCTGTTGAAATCACATTAGATAATAACCTAAAATTTAAAACAAGATTAGTAGACTGTGTTGGATATTTAGTTTCAAATAGTATTGGATATTTAGAAGATGACATGCCAAGAATGGTTAAAACTCCTTGGTCTGATGAAGAAATGCCATTCGAAACAGCAGCAGAAATTGGCACAAAAAAAGTAATTGAAGAACATTCTACAATTGGAATTTTAATTACTACAGATGGTTCTATAACAGACATTCCAAGAGATGATTATATTGAAGCAGAAGAAAGAGTGGTATCTGAACTAAAAGCTTTAAACAAGCCATTTATTATTTTACTAAATTCATTTGATCCAACTTCTAGCTATACATTAGAACTTGCAAACCATTTAAGTGAAAAATATGGTGTATCTGTTATTCCTATTAATTGTGAAAATTTAAGCTTAGATGATATTAATAATATCTTTTCTAAAGTATTATATGAATTTCCTTGTAATGAAATTAAAATTAAATTTCCTCGTTGGATAGATGGTTTGGATTTTTCTCATCCTTTGAAATTAGAATTATTAAAAGAAATTAAAGATGCTTTTTGCGATGTAAAAGTTTTAAAAGATATCCCTATATGTTCTAAAAAAATAGAGAAAACAGAAATAATTTCAAAAACTTCTGTATTAGATATTAGGTTAGATTCAGGAAATGCTAATGTTGAAATTACTTTAAATGAAGATTTATTCTACAATATTTTAACAGAAATTACAGGTGTTACAATTAATAATGAAGGGGACTTGTTTAGTATAATTTCTAATTTAGCAGATACAAAAAAGAAATATGATAAAATTTCATATGCACTCGATGAAGTAGAAAGAAAGGGTTATGGAATTGTTACACCTTCTATTGATGATTTAGTTTTAGCAGAACCTGAGATGATTAAACAAGGCTCTAGATTTGGTGTTAAGTTAAAAGCTACTGCTCCTTCTATACACTTAATTAAAACAAATGTAGAAACCGAAGTTTCTCCAATTGTTGGCTCTGAAAAGCAATCTGAAGAACTTGTAAATTACTTACTTTCAGAATTTGAAAGTAATCCAAAAGAAATTTGGAACTCAAATATTTTCGGAAAAAGTCTTCATGAACTTGTAAACGAAGGATTACAAACAAAACTTTCTAAAATGCCTGAAGATGCCCAAATAAAACTCCAAGAAACTTTAGAAAGAATTGTAAATGAAGGAAGCCGGAGGATTAATTTGTATAATACTATAAAAAAGGGATAGTTCATTTTGAACTTCCCTTTTATTTTACACTTAATTAAATTTCCTTTTTTAATTTTTCTATTTCTTCCTTTGGCAATCCTGTAATTGATACAATATCTTCTATTTTAAACTTTCTTTTTAGCATATTTTTTGCTATTTCTAACTTTTCTTCTGCTTTTCCTTTTGCTTCTCCTTCTTTTTGTGCTTGTCCAATTTCACTATTTCTATCCATTTCCCATTTTTCTCTTAACTCTGCTAGTCTTTTTACTTCTTCATCTCCTGTTAGATATTCTACTTCTTTTTTTGCTTCTTTTATTACTTTATTTTTTTCCTCTGCCATTTTCAATAGCCCCCTATCTTCACTATCTATTAATGCTAGCCACTGATTTACTTTATCTCCCATATCTGGATTTGATGCCCTAAACTTTGGTAACTCTATAAAATACCACTGCATTCCTTTTATTGCTTCATAATCTTTATGCTCTTTTAATACTATTTCTGTTTTGGATACATATTCTTTAAATCCAAATAATTCATAATCTAATATATTTACCATTATTATTGGATTTATTCTTTCATATTTTTCTCCTCGTTCTACTTCTCTTGATAATATCTTTGATGCATAATACATTGTCCTTTTTTCCATGTTTTCTAAGTTTCTTAACTGCATCTCTATATTTACTATTAATCCACCATTTAATTTTGCTTCTAAATCTAGTCTTCCACCTTTTTCTTTTTCATCTAGTTTTAATAGACTTACTTCACTTCTTATATCTATTTTTTCTATATGTATTTTTAATAGTGATTCTAAAAATTCTTTTAAATATTTTTCATTTCCTTTTCTTCCAAAGAATGCTTTAAACATTATATCATTCTTAAGATTTAATTTTTGGCTCATGTTTTACCTCCTTTATTATATCAACTTATTAGTAAAATATCAATAAGCTGATATAATTTTGTTTAAATTATTTAAATTTATTTAAAGAGTTTGTTTTTTACTTTATTTTCTTATTTTTTTAATAAATTTATTTTGTTTTTAATTTTATTTTTATTTTCTTTTAATTGGATTTTTTGCATGACTAAAAAACTTGTCTTTCTTGCAATTTGACAATTAAAATATTTGATTTAAACTTTAATTAATTAAAATACTAAATTTTCTTCCCTGGGATTTTTTGATTTCATTTTGATTTTAATTTTTGATAATAAATATATATTTATTTTTTAATTTAAGATTTTATAAATTAAAAAACAAATGAACTTTAAATATGGCATATATTATCATGATATCCATATTTTGTAAATACCTTCTTTGAAATTTACCTAAACTTTCCATCGCAATATTCGACATTTCTTTATCAGATTTTGTCGATAAAAATATTAGCAAAAAAAGAAAATACCTTTTATAACATATAGTTCATATGTCATAAAAAGTATTTATTTTTTATCATTTATTCTAAATTCCTACACTACTTAAATTTGGATAAGTAAATAGTTTTCCACCTTCTGTAAAATATCCACTTGGTGTATGGTCTTTATTGAATTCTTGCTCTCCTTTTAAGAAATATTTATATTTTACATTAGATGGTATGCTTCCATTTCCTCTAATTATTGGATCATCCCATGTTGTATCTACTGCATACCAATTTCCATCTACTTCTATATAATTCCAAGCATGGTCTTCTGTTTTACCTTCTGAATTTGTTCCAGTTCCTATTACTAATACACAAGGAATTCCAAGTTCATCCATTAAATATTTAAAACTTCTTGCATACCCTTCACAAACAGCTTCTCCATTTACTAAAGTTCCATATATATTATATATATTTTCATGTGATATTGTAGTATCATATGATACATTATCTATTAAGTAATTATGTATCATTCTAATATCTTGAACAGTATTTCCTGTTCTATTTTGTAAGATATCGTTTTTAACTTCTTCAATTTCCTCAAGTGCATTATTTACTTGGCTTAAATTTGAAAATTCATCTATTAAATAGTTTGAATTTCCACTTCCTTGGTTCATGAAAACATTATATGTAACTTTTGTTCCTCTTGTGGTTGTCTCTATATTTAAATACATTTTGTTTGGACTTAAATAAAATACATCTGGGTTATCATATGTATATGCTTCTATTGCTGATTGATAATAGTCTCCTAATAAATCTTGCCCATTTGATTTACTAAGTATATCAGAAAATTTATCTCCAAATTCAACAGTATATGTTCCTGATTTCATATTTTCTTTATTCTTTTCAAATGCTTCATATATTATTTTTGATTCTTCACTTAATTGATTATAGAAATATTTATTTATTACAGGATTTGTATTATCTTCATTATTAGTATTTTCAGCCATCATCTCATCTAGTGAATTTGTTTTTATATTTGGTGTAACTAGATTTTCTTTTAATGTATCATTTGTTGCAATTTGTGTAATTATATTTCCTGGTCCTTCTGCGTTTCCAGTTATTTCTTGCCAGATAATATAACCAAATATTCCAAGTATTATGATTATTAAAATCATAATTACAGAAATTATAAAGGTTGCTAACTTACTTTTCATATATCTTCTCCTTTGAATCGTATAAATTAATTATACCATTTTTTTAATTTAAAAACTAGTATATTTTTATACATTTTTAGAAATAATAACTAAAAATATTAAATTATAGAAATGGAGTTTATTATGAGTTTAAAAAAGATTTTTTCTTCTCTATTTTCCTATAAACCAAAAAAAGAATATGAATTTAATTTATCTACTTATCCAGAGGAAAATATTAAGTCAGACAACTATATTAATGAAGAAAAAATAGACAAAGTAAAAAATATTTTTCCTAGTATTAAAGTTAATTTAGAATACATGAAAAGTAAGTATAATGTGCTAATAAATAGTGATGTAGTATTAAGAGAATTTGTAATTAACGCTAGAGGTAAACAATATAATGCCTTTATTTTCTATATTGACGGAATGGTAGATTCAGGGATAATGGATGACTTTGTAATACAGCCTCTTATGCTAAGAAGTAAAAATAATTTGTATGATGGAAAACAAACTAAAGTAATTTCAGAGGCAGTAACAAATAATATTACAGTAAGAAAAGTAAAAAAATTCGATTTAGCAACATATATTATGAGTTCACTAATGCCTCAAAATAGTGTAAAGAAAATTTCTGAGTTTTCAAAAGTTTTTTCAGGTATAAATTCTCGGAAACTGTGTACTTTTTATTGATACTATTGCCTTTGCATTTGATATTGAACTTAAAGGTTTTAAACAAAGAGGAATTGAAAAACCTTCTAATGAAATTGTAGTAAAAGGTCCGCACGAATCTTTTGTTGAAAATATAAGAGTTAATACTTCAATGCTAAGAAGAATAGTAAACAATGAAAGTCTTACAATTGAAAATATTGAAGTTGGTAAAATTACTAGAACAAAATGTGCTTTATGTTATTTAGAAAATATTACAAATCCTGATTTGATAGCAGAAGTTAAATATAGAATAAATAATTTAGAAATTGATTCTTTGTTATCTTCAGGGCAATTAGAACAGCTGATATCAGAAACAAATAGATTAAGTGTTCCAGAAACATTATCTACAGAAAGACCTGATAAAGCAATTAGCTATTTATTAAATGGAAGAGTTATTGTAATTGTAAATGGATCTCCTTATGCAATTGTTATGCCAGTAACCTTTGTGGATTTTTTAAGTTCTCCTGATGATAAAAACTTAAAACCAGTCTTTGCAAATTTTATCAAAATTATTAGAATAATCGCTTTATTTATTACTCTTTTACTGCCAGGTCTATATATTGCAATGACTAGTTTCCATCAGGAAATACTCCCAACAGAACTCCTTTTTTCAATACTTGCTTCTAGAGACAATGTACCTTTCCCTGTTATTGTTGAGATTATACTTCTTGAAGTTTCTTTTGAATTAATCCGTGAAGCAGGTCTTAGAGTTCCTTCTCCAATAGGTCCAACTATTGGAATTGTTGGTGCAATTGTTTTAGGTCAAGCTGCTGTAAGTGCTGGTATAGTAAGCCCTATTTTAATTATAGTTGTTGCAATTACAGGAATTTCCTCTTTTGCTATACCTGATTATTCATTTGGATTCCACATAAGATTATATAGATTTTTATTTTTGCTATTAGGATTTCTTTGTGGATTTTTAGGAATATCTCTAGGATTATTTGTGTATATTTCTTACCTTGCAGAAACTAAATCATTCGGAGTTTCATACTTAACAGGATTTAGTCCTTTAGATCATGTAAAAGGAAATAACTATTTTCTTTCTCCTATATGGAAAAGAGAATTTAGAGCAGATTTTTTAAATAGCAAAAAAGAAAAAAAACAAGAAAACATTTCTATGAATTGGAAATATAAATAAAAAGGAGAGATTTTATGGCAAACACTAAATTAAGTACTATTGAAGCTATTTGCATTATTTTAAGTATATTTGTAGCACATTCTTTAGTCTCACTTCCTAAGGCTTTGATAGATGTAACTAAATCTGCAACTATTTTAAATTTGTTAATAGTTGGTTTTATTGCTCTTTTTTTTATTTTTGTTATTTTAAAATTATTAAAATTTTTTCCATATTTTGAT
>CALXCM010000004.1 GCA_944386785.1 uncultured Clostridia bacterium
AATTTGTTGGAAAATATCATCCAGAACATTATTTATTAAATGACAAAGAACCAATCGCAGTTGGTCCACTAGATGTTCAAAGTTATCTATTTGAACACAAAGCTGCTCAAGCAGAAGCTATGAGAAATGCAAAACAAGTTATTTTAGATGTAGCAAAAGATTTTGAAAAAATGACAGGTAGAAAATATGGACTATTTGAAGAATATAAATTAGATGACGCAGAAGTTGCAATTGTTTGTATGAACTCAACTGCAGGAACAACAAAATTTGTTGTAGATAATTTAAGAAATAAAGGAATTAAAGCAGGTCTTTTAAAACTTCGTGTATTTAGACCATTCCCAGCTGAAGAAATTGCAAAAGCATTATCACACCTAAAAGCTGTAGCTATTTTAGATAAAGCTGATTCTTTAAATGCTGTAGGTGGAGCTTTATTCCAAGATGTTACTTCTGCAATGTATGTAAATAAAGAAAATGTACCTTGTGTAAACTATATATATGGTATTGGTGGTAGAGATACAAGAGCAGATGAAATAGAAGAAGTATATAATGATTTATTAGAAATTGCAAAATCAGGAAAAGTAGAAAATCCTTATCGTTATTTTGGATTAAGAAAGGAGGCAAAATAATATGGCATATAATTTAAAAGAAGTTGTGGCAAATAAGCCTTCAAGATTTACATCAGGACATAGAATGTGCGCTGGTTGTGGAGCTCCACCAGCTGCAAGAATGATAATGAGAGCTCTAAAACCAGAAGACCATGCAGTGGTAGCTGGAGCTACTGGATGTATGGAAGTTTCAACATTTATTTATCCATATACAGCTTGGACTGATTCTTTTATACATACTGCATTTGAATGTGCTGGTGCTACAATATCAGGTGTGGAAGCTGCATACCATTCAATGAAAAAACAAGGAAAATTACCAAAAGATGTTGAAACAAAATTCATCGCTTTTGGTGGAGATGGTGGAACTTATGATATAGGTCTTCAAAGTTTATCAGGAGCAATGGAGCGTGGTCATGATATTACTTATGTATGTTATGATAATGGAGCATATATGAATACAGGTATTCAGCGTTCATCTGCAACACCAAAATTTGCAGATACAACAACATCACCTGCAGGAAAAGTAATTCCTGGTAAAGCACAACCTAGAAAAGATTTAACTAAAATTATGGTTGGACATCATATTCCATATGTTGCTCAAACTATTGGATATATGAATTTTAAAGATTTATATGAAAAAGCTGAAAAAGCAATCTATACAGAAGGTCCAGCATTTTTAAATGTTTTAGCACCATGTCCTAGAGGTTGGGGATATCCAACAGACATGTTAATGCAAATAAATAAATTAGCTGTTGAAACATGTTATTGGCCATTATATGAAGTAGTAAATGGAAAATATAAAATAAACTATAAGCCAGCTAAAAAATTACCAGTAGAAGAATTCTTAAGACCACAAAAAAGATTTAAACATATGTTTAAACCAGGTAATGAATGGATGATAGAAGAATTCCAAAAACTAGTTGATGAAAGATGGCAAGAATTATTAGACTTAGAAGAAATAACAAACAAAGAATAAAATATAAAACTTTAGGATTAAGGAAAACACTTCTTAATCCTATTTTATTTTATTTGATATTATCTATGTAAAGTGGTATAATAGGTATATAGAGTTGTTTTTTGTTGGAATAGGTCTTTTTCTATTCCAGGACATGATAGGGGGTAAACATGATGAATACAGACTCTAAAATTTTTTACCTAGATGGTCTTACTTTGGTTTATACCAAAATAATGGATGCCGATGTTTCAACTACGAGATTTCCTTTGCGGGAAATTTCAAAAGAAGAACTTTTAGAGGTTCGCAAAACTTGTGATTATGGATTTGTGTTTAAGAAAGATGGTAAAACATATTTTACAGAACTTCCTAAACATTTTCCACAGATTTCAAAACTTGAAAACCTTTCAAGAAATCACTTATGTGCTGATTGTCCATGTGACAATTTAAACATTTGTCAGAAATTCTTGAACAATTCAAGGTATATTGAAAATTATGATTATATCTCTTTAGGTTTTGAAACATTTTCAAAATATGCTGCTAAAGAATCTTTTGTGGTTTATAGTTGTAGTATTTTTGAAAACAGTAAGCACAAGGAACGGAAAAAAATTTCCATCGAAAAGTTTAATCGAGCTAAAAGAAACATCGCAGATTTATACTTTAATTGGTAATAGGTAAAAAAAAGCTAATTGCTATTGTTTAGCAATTAGCCTTTTTTATTTTATTATTGTTCTTCTGGAGCTCCTACTGGACAAACTCCTGCACATGTACCACATGATATGCAAGCTGATTCATCTATTACAAATTTATCATCACCTTGTGATATACATCCTACTGGACATTCTGCTGCACATGCTCCGCATGATATACATTTATCTGTAATTTTATATGCCATTTTTAGTCACCTCCCTAAATTTATCTGTTTCTATATATAAAATATTATACATATTCTTCGTCTTTTACTTCTTCTTTATCTTTCTTTTCTAGTTTTTCTAATTCTTCTAATTCTTTTTTATGTTCTATTTCTTCTTCATTTATTTTTTCTTGTGTATTATCTTTTATGATTTCTATATCATTTGCTCCATATTTTTTATATGTATAGCTTTCTCCATCTTTTATTCTTACTCTTACTTGTTCTTTTAAGATTTCTACATTATCTACTTCTCCTTCTCCATCAGCTGTCTTTACAATAGCTCCAATGTTTGGAAGTTTTTTTAGTTTTTCTTCATATACTTCACTTTCATATTTTAGGCAACACATTAATCTTCCACAATTTCCTGATATTTTAGAAGGATTTAAAGAAATATTTTGTTCTTTTGCCATTTTTATAGATACTGTCTCAAAATTATTTAAAAATGTACAACAGCATAATTCTCTACCACATACACCATTTCCACCAATTTTTTTAACTTGGTCTCTTACTCCTATTTGTCTTAATTCTATTCTTGTTTTATAAATTGCAGCAAGTTCTCTTACTAATTCTCTAAAGTCAATTCTTCCATCTGCTGTAAAATAGAATAAAACTTTGCTATTATCAAATTTATATTCTACATCTGTTAAATGCATATCAAGTTTATGTTCTTTAATCTTTTTTTCACATACTTTAAATGCTTCTTTTTCTTTTTTTCTACACTCTTCAAATTGCTTATGATCTTTATAATTTGCAATTCTTATTACTTTTTTTAGTGGTTGTAAAATCTTATCATCTTCTACATGGCGATTTGGTATCATTACTTCTCCATATTCTTCCCCTTGAGATGTTTCTACAATTACTTTATCCCCTTTTCTTACTTTTAAATTTTTAGGGTTAAAGAAATATATTTTGCCTAATTTTTTAAATCTAACTCCTATGATATTTTTCAATTTATTTCCTCCCACATATTAAATAGCATATTATCTATACACATATCATAATTAGAATTTTGTTTTAACCTTTTTTTTGTATCTTCCACAATTTTTATACAATTTGTGTATAAGAAATTTGTTTTTGCTTTTTTTAATAATAAAATATTTATATATTCTAAAACTTCATTAATTTCTTCTTTTGCTTTGTATATTGGTTCTGCTAAATTTAATATTTCTATTATATCTAACTTGTCCAAATTTTGTATAATTTTATTATATCTTTCGTACTCTTCTTTTTTATCTTTTAGCTTAATTAGTTTTCCTATACTTCCTTGAAAAATATCTAATGTTTCATCACTTATATCTTCATTTAAGTACATTCTTAATTCTGTATTTGATAAATCTTCAAAATGAATTATCATACATCTAGATTTTATAGTTGGTAAAAATAAACTTTCATTTGTTCCAATTAAAATTATAGTCATATATTCTGGTGGTTCTTCTAATGTCTTTAATAAAGCGTTTTGAGCTTCTTTTGTCATCTTGTCTGCATCATCTATTATATATACTTTCTTTTTAGAAATTATAGGCTTTTCTTGAATTATTTTTTGCATATTTCTTATTTGTTCTATTTTTATTATGTTTCCATCAGGCTCTAGCACAAAAAAATCCGGATGATTATTACTTTCAAATTCTATGCAAGATTTACAAGAAGTGCAAGTTAGATCATGCTTATTACACAAAATCCTTTTTGCAAATTCTTTTGCAATTAATTTTTTACCTATTCCTTCTGTTCCAATAAACATATAACTATGTGCTATATTTTGATTTATTACTGTTTTTTTTAAAGTATCTTTTATTTTGTCATTTCCTATAATTTGTTCAAACATTATTTTATTTCTCCCCATTTACTTAATGGCCATATTCTAATTACAACTGTACTTTCTATTTTTTCTAATGGAATACATCCAAAATTTCTGCAATCTGTACTGTGATTTCTATTGTCTCCCATAGCAAAAACACAATTTTCTGGAACTATAAAGTCTTTATATCCTACTCCTGTTACATCTGTAACAATTCCTGGTTGTAAGTAATCTTCTTCTAGTTTTTCACCATTTATATATACAGCTCCTTCTTTTATTTCTATATGTTCTCCTGGAAGTCCTATTACTCTTTTTATATAGCTTCTTTTACCAATTTCTAAGAAATTATGCACAAACCAACTAAATCCTGTTCTTTCTTCATATTTAGCTACTGGATTTTCATTATCTAATTCTGATTCTAAATATCTTACTTTAGCTGGTTCTTCAAATGTTATAATTTCTCCTCTTTTTGGCAGAGTTTTTGTTGTTCTTCCCCATCTATTAAGCCATAATCTTTCATCTTGAACTAATGTTGGATACATTGATTCTTGCTTTACTATTGTTGGTGTTCCTATAAAATATCTAAATAACATTGCTAATACTAGTGCAATTATTATACAATATACCCATTCTAAGGCTTCTCTTAATTTTGGATTCAAATTTATCTCTCCTTTGTTTAAACAATATAATTATACTAGATTTTAGGTCTGATTTCAAGATTTATTTACTCTTTGTTGGTACTCTAATTACAACTTCTGTACCTTGACCTACTACACTTTTTATATCTATACTTCCACCATTTTTGTCTAATATTTCTTTTGCAATTGAAAGACCAAGACCAGTTCCACCCATTTCTCTTGTACGCGCTTTATCAACACGATAAAATCTTTCAAATATTCTACTTAAGTCTTCTTCTGGTATTCCTATACCATTGTCAAATATTTTTATATATGCATCATTATATACAAATCCCACATATATTTTAATTTCTCCACCATCTGGTGTGTATTTTATACTATTTGTTAATATATTTAATACAACTCTTTCTATATCATATTTATCTGCATATACTGGCGGAACATCTGCTGTTACAAAACAATTTACTGTGTGATTTTTCTTTTTAATTTCTATTGCTAGCTTGTCCTGACATTTTTTAACTAAGTCACCTAAATCAAATGACTCTTTTTGAGTGTTTTTCTTATTACTATCATACCTAGATAAAGTTAATAAGTCAGTAACTAATTTTGCCATTCTTCTTGCTTCTGTTGCAATTACATTTAAGAATTTATTTTCCGTTTCTTTATCATATTCTCCTTCTAAAAGTGTATCTGCATAACCCATTATTGATGTAATTGGGGTTTTTAGTTCATGTGATACATCTGCAACTAATTCTTTTTGCATATTATCTAATTTTACATGTTCCGTAATATCTTGAATTACTGCTATAACCCCATTTGGTCTTTCTTGTTCATCTTTAAATGGTGCAAAAAATACATTTACATATCTATCGTCTACTCTAATTCTTTGTTCTGTTGATGTCCAACTTTCTAAATAAATTATTTTTTCCATATTTATATTTAATTTAAATTTGTTAAATATATCTTCAAATGTATTGTCTTCTGGTCTTATACTTAAGAACTTTTTAGCAGCCGGATTTATTAAGATGATTTCACCTTTTCTATTAAACGCTATTATTCCATCTGTCATATGTAAAAGTATTGTTTCTATTTGATTTTTTTGTGTTGAAACTTCACTTAATTTTTCTTTTAGTTCTGTTGTCATCATGCCAAATACATTTTCTAAATCATATGAATTGTTTTTTCCTTTTTTATTTTTCTTTTTACTATTCCCATCTTCATCTGTTATTTCTTCTGCACTTTTTATTAGTTTATTTATTGGATATATAACAAATTTTGATAAAAATGTTGCAATAAGTATTCCTACTATTGTAAATATAACAGCACATATTGCAAGAGTTATTTTAGTATTTGTCTCTAAATTTTGTATCAAATTTAAAAATTGTTCTTGGCTTTCAATATTTCCTAATTCTAACTCTCCATTAATTAAATTTAATGAATTCAAGAAAAATATTCCTAGTCCTGCAATAATTACAATTCCTATTAAGAAAAATAATAATATTATTTTATATTGTACATTTCTAAACATTTTTTACTTCCTTTATTTAACTAATTTTTTTATTTCTGAATATATTTTTTGTGTTGCATCTGTTACTGAAACAGTTAGTGCTTTATTTCCCATTTGTTCTAGTTTTTCTTTATCTAAAACAATTTCATCTAATCTTTTATTTAGTTTTTCTCCTGTTAGTTCATCATTTAAAATTATCTTTGCAGCTCCTATGTTTTCTAATACTTTTGCATTATATAATTGATGATTATGACTAACATTTGGAAGTGGTACAAGTATTGCAGGCTTTCCTAAGTTTGATATTTCTGTAATTGTCATCGCTCCACTTCTTGAAATAATTACATCTGCTATATTCATAATTTCTTCCATGTTATATATGTATGGAATAGCTTTGATATTTTCTATATAGTTTATATTAATATTACTATTTTCTAGTTCTTCTTTTATAACATCATACTGTTTAGGTCCTGTTGCCCAAATCATTTGGTAATTCTTATTTTCTTTTTTCTTTATTATTTCTATTATTGCATAATTTATTTTTTTTGCTCCTTGGCTTCCACCAAATACTAGAACTATTGGCTTTGTTTCTTTTAGCCCAAGTTCATTTAATATTTTTTGTTTTTCTTCTTTTGTATAATCTTTTTTTCTAATTTTTACAGGTGTTCCTGTCCAGACTATATTTTTTGCATTTTTTATTCTTGGTATTGCATCTTTAAATGAAACTAAAATTGTATCTGTTTTTTTAGCAAGCATTTTTACAGCTTTACCTGGAAAAGCATTACTTTCATGTAATAAGGTTGGTATTTTTAAGCTATGTGCTGCAGTTATTGTTGCACCACAAATATATCCCCCAGTACCTATTACAATGTCTGGTTTAAATTCTTTTATTATTTTTTTAGCTTCTCCTAATCCTTTAAATGTTTTATACATTTTTTTAATATTTTCTATTGTTAATTTTGCACTTAATCCATAAGCATCTATTGTTTTTAATTCATATCCTGCTCTTTGAACTAAGTCATTTTCTAGTCCTCTTGTAGTTCCTATAAAAATTATTTTTGAATCTTTTTCTTCTTCTTTTATTTTATTTGCTATTGCAATTCCTGGGTTTATATGTCCTGCTGTTCCAGCTGCTGCAATAATTACTCTCATTATTTTCATTCCTTTCAAAAAAATTTAAGATTTTGCACTTGCCCTTGAAATATTTAAGAGTATTCCCATCTCACAAAGTAAAATAAACAGTGCTGTTCCTCCATAACTAAAAAATGGCAGTGGCATTCCTGTGGCTGGCATTGAAGATGTTACAACAGCTACATTTATAATTACTTGAATTCCAACTAATGCTGTAATTCCTATTGCAAGTAAACTTCCAAACATGTCTGGCGCTTTCATTGCAATAAGTACACCTCTCCAAATAAATATTGCAAATAATATTAAAACAATTGCACAACCAATAAAACCTAATTCTTCTCCTAAAATTGAAAAAATAAAGTCATTATGTGGTTCTGGTATGTATAAATATTTTTGTTTACTTTCTCCGAAGGCCTGCTCCAAATAGTCCTCCAGATCCTATTGCATATAAACTTTGTATAACCTGCCAACCAGTATCTGAGGCATCTTTCCAAGGATCTAAAAATGTTATTACCCTTTGCAATCTATATGGCTCTTTTATTATAAGCAAAATCATTGCTGGAATTCCGAACAACACCACCTGTTACTAAAAAGTGCCAAATCTACATCCTGCCATTATCATCATGATTGAACAAATTCCAATTATGACTACTGATGCACTAAAGTGTGGTTGTAAAAGTAATAAAACTATTATTGGTGCAAGAAGTAAAATATGTTTTATAAATCCTGTACCATAGTTTTTTAGACTATCTCTATTTTTTGCTAATATTCCTGCATAAAATATTATCATTAATATTTTTACAAGCTCTGATGGCTGAATAGATAATGTTTCTGTTACATATATCCATCTTTTAGCACCATTTACTGTCCTTCCTGCAACTAGTACTAGCACAAGCAAAATAAGTGAAATCCACCATGCGTGTTTATAAAATTTTTGATAAAATCTATAATCTATTTTTGATATAAAAAGCATTGCTACAATTCCAAGAAGTGCAAATATAAGCTGTCTTGAAAAATATGAATAACTATTTCCACTTTCTGCTAAAGCAGATGGAGAACTTGCAGACAACAACATAACTAATCCTATAGATAATAAAAGCATTATTGTTATTACTAATGTAAAATCTATTGGATTATTTACGAAACTTGAAAAACTTTTTTTCTTTTTCGCCATTTTTTACTTTCCTTCCCTTTTTATATTATCTTTAGTCCAACTATACATAGTGCTAATGTTACTAAACTAAACACTATAACTACTTTATTTTCTTTCCATCCTGAAAGTTCAAAGTGATGATGTAATGGTGCCATTTTAAATATTCTTTTTCCTGTTTTCTTATAATATGCTACTTGAATCATTACAGATAATGTTTCTATAACAGGAACTAATGCTATTACAAGTAATATTAATGGCATTTTTAAATATAGTGCCATTGCTGAAATAACTCCGTCCTAATAGTAATGAGCCAGTATCTCCCATAAATACTTTTGCAGGATGTAAGTTAAACATTAAAAATCCTAAGACTGCTCCTATTACTGAGCTTCCAAACACTGAAATTTCTGGAACAGATAAAGTAATTGCAATAATACTTAATGTTGTAATAATTATTGCACTAACACTAGATGACAACCCATCTATTCCATCTGTTAAATTTACTGCATTTGTTGTTCCTAAAATTACTACTATTGCAAATGGAATGTATAAAAATATTGGTAATTCTATGTAATTTTTCCAAATTGGTATATATGTATCTGTTCCTAAATGTAATCCATATACTAAATATAAAACATATGCTACAGATATTATTAAAAGTCCTAACATTTTATACATAGGTTTTAGACCATCTGTATTTTTTAATACTAACTTTTTAAAGTCATCTATAAAACCAATAAGCCCAAATCCTAATGTTAATAATAAAATTGGTAATAATTTATTTGCTGTTTCATTTTGACCATTAACACTAAAAAATACATAAACACCTGTTATTACTAAAATCATTGTTATTATCATAACAATTCCACCCATTGTTGGCGTACCTTGTTTTTTTAAGTGTGATTTTGGCCCATCATCTCTTTCTATTTGGCCTACTTTTAATTTTTTAAGTATTGGTATTATTACAATTCCTAAAATTACAGCAACTAAAAATGATATTATTAAAGTCCATGTTTCTAGTCTCACAATTTATCAACCTTTCTATTTGTTATTCTTTTTTTCTTTTTCAATTTCTTCTATTAATTCATTAACTATTATTCTTTCATCATAAGGATGTTTTATCCCATTTATTTCTTGATATGGTTCATGACCTTTTCCAGCTAAAACAATAATATCTCTTTTTGTTGCCATTTTGATTGCTTCTTTAATAGCTTTTGTTCTATCTACTATTACTTTATATTTTCCTTTTGTTTTCTTTATTCCTTCTTCTATTTGTTTTACTATTTTTTCTGGATCTTCTGTTCTTGGATTATCTGAAGTAATAAATGTAAAGTCTGCAATTCTTCCTGAAATTTCTCCCATTATAGGTCTTTTACCAGCATCTCTATCTCCTCCACAACCAAATAGAGAAATTACTTTTCCTCTTGTGTAGCTTTTTACTGCTTGTAATATGTTTTCTAGGCTTTCTGGAGAATGAGCATAATCTATCATAATTGGTATTTCTGATTTATTATTTACAAGTTCTGATCTTCCTGGAACTCTAACTTCTAATAAAGCTTGTTTTATTGTTTCTGGATCTATTCCAAATTTTTTAGCAACACAAATTGCAGCAAGTGAATTATATACACTAAATCTTCCAGGAATACATGTTTTTACTCTTTCATTTCTATCTGTTATTTTAACTCTAAAATCAACATAAGAGTTTGTAATTGTTATATCTTTTGCTAAAACATTTGCAAAATTATCTATTCCATATGTTGTAATTTGACTATCTGGGAACATATCAGGTATTTTTGCTCCATGCAAATCATCTGTATTTACTATTCCAACTTTACACATTTCAAATAATTTCAATTTTGAGTTAAAATAATCTTGCATATCTGGATGTTCATTTGGGCTTATATGATCTTCTGATAAGTTAGTAAATAAAACTATATCAAAATCACACCCATCTACTCTATGTAATTTTAAACTTTGTGATGAAACTTCCATAACTACAACTTCAACTTTTTCTTTTACCATTTGACTAAATAATTTTTGAAGTTCTAAACTTTCTGGAGTTGTTCTTTCACTATCTCCTAATCTTTTACCATTAATATATGTTGCTATTGTTCCAATTAGCCCTACTTTTTTACCTGCTTTTTCTAATATTTCTTTAATCATAAAAGTTGTTGTTGTTTTTCCTTTTGTACCTGTAACTCCGATTAATTTAAATTTTTTTGATGGATTTTTATAAAAATTACTAGAAATTATTGCTAAAGCTCTTCTTGTATCTTTAGCCATTATAACTGTTACTTTTTCTAGTCCTTTAATTGCTTTTAAGTCACAACCTTCTTCAACAACTACTGCTATAGCTCCATTTTCTATTGCAGAATCTATAAATTTATGACCATCTACTTGAAAGCCTTTTATTGCTACAAATAAAAATCCTTCTTCTATATTTTTAGAATTGCTTTCAATTCCTTTTATATCTAAATCTAAGTCTCCTTTAGCTTTTAACCCTTCTAAACCTACTAATAATTCTTTTAATTTCATTTTTTTCAAATCCTTTCATATTTTAAAAAAATACATATTTACAATTGCTTACATTATATAACTAATTTAGCAATTTGTATAGGGTTTTAGGCTAATATTTTAGATAAATTTTACTTTCATTTTTTACTATAATTCCTGGTTTTGGAGTTTGCTCTAAAACATAAGTATTTTCTTTATCTAACCCTTCTTGTTCATTTTCAATACTTGGTGTAAGACCTTCTTGTTTTAATATTTTTTCTGCTTCTTTTAATGTTTTTTTAGTTACATCTGGTACACTTATATCTTTTGTTTCTTCTACTTCTTTACTATTTCCTTGTTCTACTTCTAAATATGGCAAAATTTCACTAAAAATTTGACCACCAACAGGTGCTGCAACTCCTCCTCCTTGATGCCCACCTTCTCCCACAGGGTTATATAAAGTTATTAGCAAAACAACTTTTGGGTTATCTATTGGAGCTACTCCTAAAAAAGATGTTACATATTTGTTTGTGTTTACTCCATCTTCTGATGTTCCAGTTTTTCCACCTATTCTATAGCCTGCAACTTTTGCATTTTTTCCGTGTTCCTTCTGATACAACAGATTCCATCATACTAAGTACTTTTTCTGAGGTTTCTTTTGATATTACAGTTCCATTTGTTTTTACAGGGATGTCTGTTACTTCTTTAGTTTGGCTATTGACTGTTTGTTTTACAATTCTTGGTGTTACACTTGTTCCTCCGTTTGCAATTGTAGAAACTGCTGTTACTAATTGAATTGGTGTTATTTCAAATCTTTGACCAAAACTAATTGTTGCAAGCTCAACAGGACCTGCTTTTTCTTTTGCTAGAAATATACTTGTTGCTTCTCCTGGAAGGTCTACTCCTGTAGGCTTTAATAGTCCAAATTTTTCTAAATATTCATAATATTTTGTAACCCCTATTTTTTGCCCCAGACCAATAAATACAGGATTGCATGAATTCATAAGCCCTTGCCTTAAACTCTCACTTCCATGTGGTCTATAATATCTCCAACACTTAATTCTAACACCTGCAACTTCAATTCCACCATTACAATTAAATTCTCCTTCATTATCAGTGTCTGTTATCCCTTCTTCTAACGCAGCTGATGCTGTTATTAATTTAAATACAGAACCTGGCTCATATGTATCTTGTATTGCCCTGTTTCTCCAAACAGCTTGCAATTTTTTTGTTTTTTCACTTTGATCAATTCCTTCCCAAATCCCTTTTAACTCTTCTGTATATGCTTCATATGGTTCATTTAAGTTATAGCTTGGATATGTTGCCATTGCTAAAATATCACCAGTATTTGGGTCCATTGCAACTATATTTCCACCATCTGTACACTCATTGTCAATACATGCTTCTTCTAAATATTTTTCTACTATTGATTGTATATTTAAATCTATTGTAAGTATTAAATCATTCCCATCTACTGCAGAAACATAATTTTCCCCTTCTTTACCTATTTCTCCTCCTTTTGCATCAGTATGTCTTTGTATAGAACCCTTTTCTCCTTTTAGTTCTTCTTCATATTTTGCTTCAATTCCATCTAGCCCTTGATTATCACTTCCACAAAACCCTATTACTTGAGATGCCAAATTATTATATGAATAATATCTTTTTGTATCTTCATCTATATTTATTCCAGTAGTTATATTTTCTTGTTCCATCCAAATTCTTAATTTATCTGTTTTTTCTTTATCAACTTTTTTTACAATTGTTTCTATTGAACTTCTTTTATTTACTTTTTTTAGTACTGTTTCATAATCTAGTTCAAATATTTCTGCAAGCTTTCTTGCTACTTTTTCTTTATTTTCTTTTTCTATATTTCCCGGATTTACTGTTACTGTTTCTACAGAACTACTTACTGCCAAAGCATTTTTTCCTGTTCTATCATATATTGTGCCTCTTTTAGGGTTAATTTCTCTATCCAAAGTTTGCTGCTCATATGCCATTTTTGATAACTCTTTTCCTTGAACAATTGATATATATCCAATTCTTGTTATCAAACATATTATTAAAAAAAATGCAATAAACATTGTATTTTTCATTTTTTTCTTTGTCGACAATTTTAATTTAGCCATAAAAAAATCCTCCTAATTAATTCTATTAGGAAGATTATTATTTATTCCTTTTGATAGAAATGGGGACAGTTCTCTTTTCTCTCATTCGACAAATTTAGACAAAAATGAGAGATTTGAGAACTGTCCCCTATCTCTCATTTTAACTTATCTAATAATTTTTGAAACCAGTTTTCTTCTTGATTTTTTTCAATTACAACTTTTTGTCTTGCTGGTTCTACATAGTCTTTTTTAGGTAATACAACATTTACTGTTTGTTTGTTTGTTAATTTTTGCATTCCTAGTTGTTCTTTTGCAAGTTTTTCTATATTGTTTGCATTTAAACTGTTTTCTATGCTTACTTCTAATTGTTCATTTTCTTTTTCTATTGATGCTAATTGTTCTTTTAAGTTTTGTACTTCACTAAATTTTTCATTTATTTGAGAGTTACGATAACTTATTGTTACTAATAGCAAGAATATTCCTATTACAACTAGTGTTAGATTTCTTTGTTTTCTTTTTTGTTCTTTTGAAATTTTTACTTCTTGTCTTGGCAAGTCTTCTACAACTCTTAGCCTAGATTTTTTCTTTTTTGGTTGTCTTCTATAGTCTGGCTCTAATTTTCTTGGACTAGTTCCAGTTTCATATCTTGCTCTAGCCATAAGTTACCCTCCTTTCTTTTTCTTTTCTTCTGTTTATTTCGTTTCTTCTATTTTTTCAAATATTCTTAATTTTGCACTTTTACTTCTAGGATTTTCTTCTTTTTCTTTTTTGCTTGCTACTGTGATTTTTTTTGTAACTATTCTACCTTTTGATTTTGCACCACACACACAATATGGTAAGTCTGGTGGGCATGTGCATTTTCCTATTGCATCTTGAAATGCAAATTTTACACATCTATCTTCTAAAGAGTGGAATGTTATTACACATAGCCTTCCTCCTGGATTTAAACAATCAATACAATTTGTTATAGTATCATATAATGGTTTTATTTCATTATTTACTTCTATTCTAATTGCTTGAAATGTTCTTTTTGCAGGATGTCCGTCATTTTGTTTTGATTTAGGAATTGAATTTTCTATTATTTCTACCAATTCTTTTGTTGTTTCTATTGGTTTTTCTTCTCTTTTTTCACATATTGTTCTTGCTATTCTTCTTGCATATCTTTCTTCTCCATAGTCATAGATAATTTTTGCAAGCTTTTCTTCTTTATAGTTATTTACAACATCTTTTGCTGTTAGTTCTTGTGATCTATCCATCCTCATGTCTAATTCATTTTCTCCTAAATAACTAAATCCTCTTTCTCTTTCATCTAATTGATATGAAGATACTCCTAAGTCAAGTAAAATTCCATCTACTTTATCTATATTTAATTTTTTTAATATTTCTTTTATATTGTCATGATTATCATGAATATATGTAACATTTTTAAATTCTTTTAGTTTTTCTTTTGCTGCTTTTAGAGCATCTTCGTCTCTATCTATTCCAATTAGTCTTCCCTTACTTGATAGTTTTTTTACTATTTCTAGACTATGACCTGCTCCTCCAAGTGTTCCATCTACATATATTCCGTCTGGCTTTATTCCTAAGCCACTTATACATTCTGCTAATAAAACAGGTTTATGCTTAAATTCCAATTTGCCACCTCTAAAAAAGTTTAATTATAGTTACAGCTGGTAATTTAAAACTACCAGCTGTTATACCATCTTATGTGTTTTACTTGTTTTAACTTTTCTTAAGTGTTTTTAATTTTTCTTTAGTTTTAAAAATCTTTTGAAACTCTATATAATTTCTTAAGTATTTTAAAACTTTTTTCTTTTGTATTTTTATCTTTTGTAATTTTGTCTTTTGTGTTTTTTAATTTTTCTTTAGTACTTTTTTCTTAAGTATAAGATTTATATAAACTTTTGCAAGTTATATACCAAGCATTGACATATTTTCTGCTATTTCATCAGCTGAAATATTTTCATCACATTTTTCCCAAGTTTCTTTATTCCAAATTTCAAGTCTTGTTCCAACACCAATTATTATTGCATCTTTTTCTAATCCTGCTGCTGTTCTTAAATTATTTGGTATTAAAAATCTTCCTTGTTTGTCTATTTCACATTCTGTTGCTCCTGATAAGAAAAATCTTACAAAGTTTCTGGCATTTTTATCTGATAGAGGTAATCCTTTTAATTTTGTTTCGAAATTTAACCACTCATTTTGTGAAAACGCAAATAAACATCCATCTAACCCTTTTGTTACGATGAATTTTTCTCCCATGTCTTGTCTTAATTTTGCTGGCATTATAAGCCTTCCTTTTGCATCTAGAGAGTGCCCGTATTCACCTATTAGCAATTAAATTTCACCTCTTTTCACTTTCTACCACTTTGTACCACTTTTCTCCACTTCATCTAAATTTTAATATAACTTTTTATATTTTGCAATAGTTTTTTTAAATTTTTTTATATTTTTTAAAATTTTCATGAACATTTTATGTTATATATTACTTTTTTTCATATTTATAGTTCGTTCTAATTTTATTTGCTAATTGCTATACTTTCTTTAAACAAGGTAATTGGAGGGTGTAATATGAAAGAACATGAAAAAAATTTAAGAAAAAATATAGGTAAAAAAATTAAAATTGCTAGAGCTAAATTAGATTATACACAAGAACAATTAGCAGAAAAAACTTCTCTTTCTACAAGATATATTAGTCAATTAGAAAGAGGCATTGCTTTTGGTAGTGCTTCTACAATAGCTAGTGTATGTACAGCTTTAGATATAAGTCCTGATTTTCTTTTTGAAGATGTTATTAAAAATGACTCACCTTCTATAATAGATATTGTAGATAATACTTTTTTAGAAAATTATTTAAAATTAGATAAACATGATAGAAATATAATAAATACTCTTACTGCAGATTTAGTTAAATTACAACAAAATAAATCAAAAAAGGCATAAGTTTTTTCTTATGCTTTTTTATTTTATACTTTTAATTTATAGTAGTTGATGTTGCACCTGTTCCTACTACTTCTTCTTGAAGAGCTCTCCATGTATTACATCCTACTATTCCATCTACTGCTAATCCTCTTGTTCTTTGATATTCTCTTACTGCATTTTGAGTTCCGCTTCCAAATATTCCATCTAACCCATTTGTTCTAAAACCTAATGTATTTAAATCATCTTGTGCAATTAACACATAATTGCTTACACTGCCTCTTTTTAATGTTGGAAATCCACCAGTACTACATGCAGGTTTTCCGAAATCTTTTATCAAAATGAACCCATGTTGGTGTAAGACTTATTGGTTCTACATAATACCAAATACCAGAATCGTTAGCCGAATTCCAAAGTCTTCTTCTTTCTGATTGTGATAATCTTTGCCCTACATCAAATGCTGTTCCTGCATAATGTTGACTTTGATTTCCATGTCCTCCTTCATAAGGTCTTTTAAAAGCAAAGCCAACAGGTATTGGTGCACCAAATACATATCTTTGACTATTCCAACTTTGCATTGTTCTTTTAGTTGTCCACAAAATGTTACTTTTGCTAGAACCTCTAAATTCTCTTACTCTTAAAGTTCCATTTGTGTTATATGGCATTGGATCTTGTTCATCTCTATAATATGTTTCCATTCTATCTGTATCATTATTAAAAACAATTATTTTCGCCATAAAAAATAATCCTCCCTTAATATATTTTTATATATATTATGAAAGAATTATTTTTTTGTTACTTTAACTTGTAAATTATATTATTTATTTTCATTTAAATATTTATTAAACATTTTATCCATACTAGAAATATATTCTTTATCTTGTTTAATTCTAAATTTTTCATATTCCTCATTTGCTTTTTCTATTGCTTGTTTATGTGATATAGAACCTGCATTATCTAATACATCTTTTCTTCTAAATTTTAATAAATTATCTGTCGCATCTATCCAATCTTGCATTGTCATTACATGTCTTTCTTTTGCTTCATCTTCTGCAAATACTAAAAATATATTAGTTAAATCATTCAACTTTTTTATTTCTTCTTCATTTAAATAATTTTTTGCTATTACAACATCATATTTATATATTAAACCATTTGGACTATTTTTCCAATTTGTAAGTCCCATATGTTCTTTGTCAGAATTTGCTCTAGAATAAATAAGTTCTGCTGCTGTATGTCCAGAAACAGCATAGTGTAATTTATTTTGCACTATTTTGAAAAATGTATATGCCTCTTCTGAGTCTTTATTATAATCAACTGATGTTGCTATAAATAAATCCATAATCTTTTGATAAGACATTCTTTCACTTACTCTAATAATTTTTATTCTTTCTAATAATTCATCAAAATATCTTATATCAAATTTATTACCATTAATGAATCTATCATCATTTAACGCAAATCCTTTAACCATATATTCTTTAATAATCTTATTTGCCCATGTTCTAAATTTTATTGCTGTTTTTGAAGTTACTCTAAATCCTATGGATATAATCATATCTAAGTTATAATAAGAAATATTTCTTGTAACCGTTCTGCTGCCTTCCTTTTGAACTTGTGCAATTTTTGCACATGTTGCATTTTCTTCTAATTCTCCTTCTTTATAAATATTATTTATATGTCTTGTTATACCTGTTCTATCAATTTTAAATAATTTTGCTAAAGAGTCAATGTTTAACCACACATTTTCATTTTGCAAAATAACTTCAACTCTTATATTATTTTCTTCATCAGTATAAAATACAATATTATTCTCATTTCCAATTAAGTTATCATCGATTATATTATTAATCAAATAGAACTCCTCCTTTTATTGAAAGTTACAACGACTCAGAGCTTATTGCTTGTTATATATTATCAAACTTTTGTTCTTTTGTCAATTGTTTTATAACTTTTTATATTAAAACTTTTTAAACAAAAAAATAAGTATTAGCATTTTATTTACTAATACTTATTTTATCTTTAAACTTCTCTTGCTTTTACAATAACCCTTAATTTACTATCATTTGTACAAGTAATTAATGTTATTTCTTTTCTTCCATAAGTTGTTTGATCTAAACAAGTTGTATCTTCTGGAACTACTTCATATTTGTTATATACTTCATAATTTATTTTTCTATTGTTACTGTCTGTTATTTCTATAATATCTCCATTTTCTAAAGTTGGTACTTTACTAAAAAACTTTGTATTCCTGTAGTTATGTCCTACTATACAAAAGTTTCCTACTTCATTTGGATTTGGTCCCCAAAATTTTGTAGGTGAAATTTTAAGGAGTGCTTCTGTTTCTTCTAATGAACCTGTTTCTCCAACGATTATAGAATAGTTTACATCTATTTTAGGAATTGAAATAGATGCGATTGTCATATAGTTATAGCCTGCATCTGTTGTTTTTACTGCTAAATTTTGATTTGATAAATTTGTTTGAGGTTTTGCTTCTTCTACTTCTTGCAAGTTTTCATCTTCATTATTTTCATTTAAAACAGCTACTAATATATTACTTTTTTCTTGCATATTGTTCATATCTTGGCTAAACTCGGAAAGTAATTCTTGTGATACTTCTTCACTTTTGTTTCTATCATATTCAGCATATATACAAAACGAAATTAAAGCACACACTAAAAAAACAGATAAAAAGAAGTTAAATTTATAAATCTTCTTTTTTCTTTTTAGCTCAGGTGTTATATACAATTTTTTGGTTACTAAAATTTGATTCATATATATGTACCCTTTCTTACCTTTCTATATTATTATACCATGTAACTCTATGTTTTTAAATAGCTTATTTTAAAATAATATTTGTAATATTTGCAAAATCTTCAAGTGTTAATTTTTCTGGTCTTATATCTTCACTTAAATCCAATTCTTTTAATACTTTTATTCCTTCTTCTTTATTTAAGAAAACTTTTGTATTTACTAAAGCATTTAATAATGTTTTTCTTCTTTGCATAAAAGCACATTTTATAATTCTAAACATTACTTTTTTGCTTTTTACTTTTACAGGCTCTTCTTTCCTTATATCTAGTTTTATTACTTCAGATGTAACTTCTGGCTCTGGTATAAAAGAATTATTTGGAACTTCTAATAATTCTTTTGCTATAGAATAAAAATATACTGTATATGTAATTGCTCCTGCAGATTTTGAGCCAGGAATTGAAACAAGTCTATTTGCTACTTCTTTTTGTATCATAACAGTTATACTTTCTAAATCTAATTTTTCTTCTAATAATTTCATAATAATTGGAGTAGTTATATAATATGGAAGATTTGCAACAATTTTTGCATTTTTTAAACCATTTTTTTCTTTTTCTTCTTCAATTAACTTTCCTAAATCAACTTTTAAGACATCTTGGTTAATTAAAGAAAAGTTATCATATAAATAAAATCTATCGTTTAAAATATTTAACATTTTTTTATCAAGTTCAATTGCTACTACTTTTCCCGCTTTTTCTAAAAGTTTACTAGTTAATGTCCCTAGTCCTGGTCCTATTTCTATTACAAGGTCTTCTTTAGAAATATTACTTTTTTCTACTATTTTTTCTACTACATTTTCATCAATTAAAAAATTTTGTCCTAAAGATTTATTTGCTTTTATATGATATTTTTTCATTAAAAACATTGTATCTTCTAATAAACTTGCCATTATTTAAATATTTCTCCTTTTTATTTAATTTTAATTAGTGCATTAATATTATAATTTATTCCAAGCATTTTTTCAAGTTTTATTGATTTTTTAAGACTTTTAATATAAAATATAATTGCAATTTTTAAACAAAAGAGGCGATAATATGGATAATAAAAAAAGAAGTCCTAAGAAACAAACTTCAAAAAATAGAAAAAGCTCGAATAAAAATGTTATAAAAATTAAAAGCAGTTTTGAATCAAAAAACTTTATATATACAAAAAAATTAAGAGTTACTTTAATAGTTACAATGATTATATTTATACTTCTTATTTGTAGAATTGGATTTTTACAATTTGTACAAGGAAGTTCTCTAAAAGAAATGGCATATAATCAACAAACAATTAACCAAATAATCAGTCCAAAAAGAGGAAATATATATGACTCAACAGGAAAGGCTTTGGCAATTAGCGCTCAAGTAGATACAATTACAATTAATCCTGCAAAATTTAAAAAAGATGATGAAGATGAAACAACCAAATTACAAGAAAAAGTTGCAAAAGGATTATCAGAAATTTTCGAACTTGACTATAACGAAACTTTAGCAAAAGTTCAAAGTGAATCTCAAGTAGAAACAATTGCAAAAAAAGTTGAACAAGATAAAGTTGATAAATTACAAGAATGGATGGAAGAAAATGATGTTTCTGTTGGAATAAATATAGATGAAGATACAAAAAGATATTACCCTTATGAAACAGTTGCTTCTGCAGTTATAGGATTTTGTGGAAATGATAATCAAGGTTTAAGTGGAATTGAATCTAAATGGGACTCTGTTTTAACAGGAACTCCAGGAAAAATCGTAAGTTCTAAAGGAAGTGACCAACAAGAAATTCCTGATGCAGAAGAAACATATATTTCTGCTGAAAACGGAAGTAATTTAACACTTACTATTGATTTAAATATTCAGACAATAATTGAAAAATATTTAAAACAAGCAGTAGAAGAAAATGAATGTTCAAGAGGTGGAAATGTTATTGTAATGGATCCAAATACTGGAGACATTTTAGGAATGGCATGTTATCCAAATTATAATTTAAATGACCCTTACACCCCAAATGAAGTTTTAGCTAAAACTTATGATTCAATGACATCTGAAGGAAAAAATGAAGCTTTATACAAAATGTGGGCAAATAAATCTGTTTCAGAAACTTATGAGCCAGGTTCTACTTTTAAAGTTATAACTTCTGCAATTGCTCTAGAAGAAGGAATAACTGGAACTGATGTTGATAATGACTTTACTTGCATAGGATATGAAGAATTTCCAGATGTAAGTAATAAAACTATAAAAATAAAGTGTTGGAGAGCAACACCACACGGAAAACAAACTTTAAGACAAGCACTATGTAATTCATGTAACCCAGCTTTTATGCAACTAGGTGCAAGAATTGGAGCTCCTACATTATATAAATATTATGAAGCATTCGGACTATTTAATACAACTAATAGCGGACTATATGGAGAACAAAACAGTATATTCCATAATTTAGATAATGTAGGGCCTGTTGAACTTGCAACAATGTCATTTGGACAAAGATTAAATATAACTCCACTTCAAATGATTACAGCAATATCTGCTGTTGCAAATGATGGAATTTTAATGCAACCAAGAATTGTGAAATCACTTACTAATACAGATACTGGAGCTGTAACAGAAATACCTACAAAACAAGTAAGACAGGTAATCTCTAAAGAAACTTCTGAAGAAGTTAAATCTATGATGGAATCAGTAGTAACTATTGGTACAGGAAAACATGCAGCAGTTTCTGGATATTCAATTGGAGGAAAAACAGGAACTTCTGAACCAACTGAAGCAAATAAAGATGAAGGATATGTTGCATCATATGTTGCAATTTCTCCTATAGAAGATACTAGGGTTGTTTTATTACTTACACTTTATGACCCTAAAGGACCTAATGGACACCAAGGTGGACAAGTTGCAGGACCAGTAGTATCTCAAATGTTATCAGAAATTTTACCATATTTAGGCGTTCCTTCCGATACAACTGAAACAGAAAGCACATCTTCTAGCAATTTAGTTCTTGTTCCAGATGTTAGAAACAAAACTGTTGCAGAAGCAGAAAAATTATTAAAAGATGCTGGATTTAGAGTAAAAACTTATGTAGATGGAGATGCAAATACTTTGCTTGTAAGTGACCAAACTCCAAAACCAGGAATATCTTTAAGGAAAGATTCTTTAATTGTTCTTTATGGTGAAGGTAGTTCAGTTTCAACATCTGTTACTGTGCCAAACTTAAAAAATATGAATGCTTCAGAAGCAATAGCTACTTTAAAAGAACAAAATTTAAATATTTCAATTGATGGTTCTGGTATCGTTATTACTCAAGATTATTTAGAAGGTGAACAAGTACCAGAAGGTACAGCAATTAGGGTAACAATGAAACAAACATTAACAGATGCTCATTAATTTTATTAATAGAAAAAAATATTAATAATATAAAATAGAACTAAAATAAAGAATAAAAAATAAAATTAAAGCCCAGTAATAAATTTATTACTGGGTTATTTATTTGTTTTTATATTTTTTTATTTTGAAGCTATATAATAGCCTACACCTCTTTTAGTAATTAAAATTTTTGGAGCTGATGTATCTTTTTCTATTTTTTCTCTTATTCTTCTTACTGTTACATCAACTGTTCTGATGTCTCCAAAATATTCATATCCCCATACTTTCTCAAGTAAAGTCTCTCTTGTAACAACTTGTTCTGGTTGAGATGCTAAAAATTTTAATACTTCAAATTCTCTTAGTGTTAAATCTATTATTTCTCCTCTAACTTTTACTTCAAATTTATCTAAATCAAGCTCTAAATCTCCAACTACTATTTTGCTATCTTTCTTTTTGTTATCTACTACATTTTGGTTTTCTATTGGGTTTGTAATAGCTTCTACTTTTCTTAAATTAGCTTTAACCCTTGCAACTAGCTCTCTTACGCTAAAAGGTTTTGTTATATAATCATCTGCACCAAGCTCTAAACCTAAAATTTTATCGATTTCTCCGTCTTTTGCAGTAAGCATTAATATTGGTACATTTAAAGAATTTTTTATTCTTTTACATACTGAAAGGCCATCTAATTTTGGAAGCATAATATCTAATAAAATTAAATCTGGTTTTTGTTCTAATGCCATATTAACAGCAGTTATACCATCGTTTGCTTCTATTGTTTTATACCCTTCTTTTTGTAAATTATATACCAATATGTCTACTATTGGTTTTTCATCATCAACAATTAAGATTGTTTTTCCATCTCTATCAATCATTTGATCATCCACAAAAAACTCCGCCTTTCCATTTCAAGCTTTTTATAGTATATTTATATCACAATTAATATGAATATACAAGTGATTTTATAAAATTTTTCCACCACCGAATTACTATTCCATCTTCATCATAAAAAACAACTGATTGTCCTTTTGTAATTGCTCTTTGAGGTTCTAAAAATTCTACTTTTACTATTCCATTTTCTTGTTTATATACTATAGCTTTTGCTTCTTTTGCTCTATACCTTATTTTAGCAAAACATTCTATTTTTTCAAGGACATCATTTTCTTCAAACACTAGCCAGTTTAATTGATTTGCATATAAGACTTTACTATATAATTCTTTTTCCGTTCCAACTACAACTTCATTTTTATTAGTATCTAATTTTACTACATAAAGTGGTTCTTTATATGAAACACCTATTCCTTTTCTTTGTCCTATTGTGTAATTTATAAGACCATCATGTTTTCCTAAAACCTCTCCTGTAGTTAATACAATATTTCCTGGTTTTGGTTTATTTTTCATATTTTTATCTAAAAATTCTTTGTAATTGTTATTTTCTATAAAACAAATTTCTTGACTGTCTTTTTTCTTTGCTATTTCTAAATCCATATTTTCTACTAGTTTTCTTGTATCTTGTTTTTCTTTATAATCTTGCAAAGGAAAAATAATATTACCTAATTCTTCTTTTGGAATTGAATATAGAAAATATGTCTGGTCTTTTTTTGTTTCTTCTGATTTTTTTAATACATATCTACTATATTTAGAAGAATACTCTATTTTAGCATAATGACCTGTTGCAATATAATTGCAACCTAGTTCTTTTGCTTTTTCATAAAAATATCCAAATTTTAAAGATTTATTACATTCTATACATGGGTTTGGTGTCGAAGCATTTTCATATTCTGATATAAAGTTATTTATTACTAAACATCTAAATTTTTCTTCACAATTAAAGATATGATGTTCTATTCCAAGTTTATTACATAATTTTTTTGCATCTTCTGCAATTTTTTTATTATTATACATAATCATAGTAGCTCCAACAACTTCAAATCCTTGTTTTTTTAAAAGAATTGCAGATGCTGAACTATCTACTCCGGCCACTCATTCCAAGTAGTACTCTTTTTTTCACTTTTTTCAATCCTTCCTTTAATCTCCTATTGGTGCATAATCATCTGTTACAATTTCTTTATCTGAAGTAAAGTCTTTTACTTCTTTTACTAATAACCCCTCATATTCGTTATATTTTTCTTCATTTATGTTTTTATTACCTTTAAATCCTACAAGTATCAAATTTTGTTTACCATTTTCTTTTGCATCTGTTACTTTAAAAATTTTCACATCATCAAAAACTTTTTTATATGTTGAATATTCATATTTTATAAAATCTGATTCTTCTCCTTCTAGAGAAGATATTATATTTGTAATTACCATTCCATTATCATTTAAAGCATTTTTTGCATTTTTTAATGCTTCATAAGTTGTAAGCTCAAAAGGAGCATTTAAACCTTTAAATGCATCTATTAAAATAATATCATATTTATTTTTTGTATAATTTAAAAAACTTCTTCCATCTTGATGATAAATTCTAAGTCTTGGATTGTTAATATCTAAATTAAAATCTTTTACTGCAAGCTCAGTCATTTTTTCATCTATTTCTGATACATCTATTGTTTTATCTTTATATTTATTTAAATAATATGTTGGATATGTATATGCTGCTCCACCAATCATAAGTGTTGAATTAGCATCTTTGTTGTAATAATCAAATAAATCATAAAAATATAAATACATAGCTCCCATTTCATTTGTTTTTTCATTTATATATGATTCTGTTCCAGTATCAACTTGCATTGCTTTATATGAAATATCACCATTTCCAATTTGTTTTATCCAAATTCTACTATATTCTGAATCAACATCTTCTATAATATCTGGATTTTCTTTTTCAAATAATACTTTTCCATAATAGTTTAATCCAAGTAATACAAGTAAAATAACAATCATACAAGATACATATTTTATATTTTTCTTATCATACATCATAAATGAAATTAAAAATAATATAATTGTTGTAATTAATATAATTGTTCTTACTCCAAGGTTTGGAATTAAAACAAAACCTGCTAAAAATGTTCCCACAATACTTCCTATTGTTGATAAAGATGATGTTTTTCCGAGATGTATTTCCCACATCTTTATGTTCTTTTTCTTTATCTTTTAATTTTACAGCAAAAGGAGATATTGTTGCTACTATAAAGCTTGGTATTCCAAATATTAAAGTTGCAGTAACTAGTGCAATAAGTATTAAGTTATCTGTTACTCCCGCCATTGTCTTTACTAAAACTGTTTCAAAAATTGGAATTAAACTAGTAAAAAATGCTCCTAGTAATATCAAAAGTGATAAAATATTTACATCTGGCTTTTTATCTGCAATTTTACCACCTATGCTATAGCCTATACTCATACTAATTAGCATTACACCAATTATTGTAGTCCATATTAAGTTAGAGCTTCCAACATAAGGTGACAAAACTCTTGCAGCCACAAGCTCTAACATCATTCCAATTGCACCACATAAAAATACTGCTAAATCTATTTTATATTTTTTCATATTTTTCTCCTTGGTTTGTTTTTATTTTACTAATTATTCTTTATTTTCAATATCTAATTTTATATGTACATCTTTTAATTGATTTTCTGATACCTTTGATGGTGCTCCCATAAGTAAATCTCTTGCTCTTTTATTTTTTGGAAATGCTATAATTTCTCTAATATTTTGAGAATTTGCAATAAGCATTACCATTCTATCTATTCCAGGTGCTCCTCCTGCATGTGGAGGTGTTCCATATTGAAATGCTTCATATAATGCACCAAATCTATTTTTTACATCTTCTTCAGTATATCCTGCAATTTCAAATACTTTTACCATTATCTCTGGATTATGATTTCTAACAGCACCTGATGCCATTTCATAGCCATTACATACCAAATCATATTGATATGCTAAAATGTCTAATGGATTTTTTGTATTTAAAGCTTCCATTCCTCCTTGTGGCATTGAAAATGGATTATGATTAAAATCAATTGTTCCTTCATCTGATAATTCATACATAGGAAAATCTACTATAAAACAAAATCTATATGCATTTTTTTCAAGTAAGTCTAATCTTTTTCCAAGTTCTATTCTAATTAGTCCTGCTTGTTTTTGAACTTTAGAAAGCTCATCTGCAACAAAGAAAATTGCTCCATTTTCTTTTAAATCATATTCATTTATTAAAATTTCTTTCATTTCTTCTGTTATAAATTTAGAAATTCCACCTGTTAGTCCACTTTCTTTTTCATATTTTACCCATGCTAAACCATTTGCACCTACTTCTTCTGATTTTGCAAAGTCTGTCATTTTATCAAAGAATTTTCTTCCTTGTTCTGCTCCATTTGAAACAACAATTGCTTTTACTACTTTTCCTTGGAAAGCTTTAAATTCTGATTTTTCAAATACTTTTGTTACATCTTGAATAATTAGTGGATTTCTTAAGTCTGGTTTATCTATACCGTATTTTTCCATAGCTTCTTTATATGGTATTCTTAAGAAAGGTCCTTTATCTACTTTCCAATCAGTAAATTTTTGGAATGTATATGGTACAACTTCTTCCATAACTTTTAGAGCATCATCTTGAGTTGCAAAACTCATTTCATAATCTAATTGATAAAATTCACCTGGTGCTCTATCTGCTCTAGGGTCTTCGTCTCTAAAACATGGTGCTATTTGATAATATTTATTAAATCCAGAAACCATAAGTAATTGTTTAAATTGTTGAGGTGCTTGTGGAAGTGCATAAAACTCCCCTGGGTTTAATCTACTTGGTACTAAATAATCTCTTGCTCCTTCTGGTGATGAGTTTGCTAAAATTGGTGTTTGAATTTCTGTAAAACCTAATTCATCCATCTTATCTCTTAATGTTTTTAATATTTTAGAACGAAGTAAAATATTATTATGTAATTTCTCATTTCTTAAATCTAAAAATCTATATTCTAACCTCAAATCTTCTCTTACTTCTTGGTTTGTATTTATTTCAAAAGGTAAAACATTTTTACATTTTCCTAAAACCTCTATTTTATTTGCTACAACTTCAATTTCTCCTGTTGGAATCTTAAGATTTTTATTGCTTCTTTCCACAACTTCTCCGCTCTATGTGGATACAGCTTTCCTCTGTATATGTTTTTGCTTCTTCTTGCAATCTTTCATCATTTATAACTATTTGAGTTATTCCAAACTCATCTCTTAAATCTATAAAAATCATTCCACCTAAATTTCTTAGTTTTCCAATCCAACCTGCTAGTTCAACTTTTTCATTTACATTTTTTAAATTTAATTCTCCACAAGTTTTTGTTCTATACATTTTATCTTTCTCCCTTTTTTTCTTTATTTTTAGCCTTTATTTACGCTATATATAATAGCACATTTTTTCCTAAAATTCAATGATTTTCCATGTATTAGTCCTTGCTTTTTTTAATTTTTAATGCTATCATGTTTTTAAGTAAAATTAGATTTAAGGAGAATTAGAATGAGTAAAGAGATATTTGATTTTTATGATAAGACAGTTTTAAAATCATATAACTTAGATGAAAGCATGAGATATCAATTAAATATGTTAGATAGATTAGATGTATTTACAAGAAAACATTGTGAAAATGTAGCAAATTTAACTTGTAGACTTTGTGAATACTTACATTGTACAAAAGGTTTTACTGAATATTGCACAATTTGTGCATATCTACACGATATTGGTAAACAATTTATACCTGCAAGTATCTTACAAAAACCAGGAAAACTAACAGATGAAGAATATGAAATTATGAAAACACATACAACTATTGGGTATAAAATGTGTATGGATGACTTAAAACTTCGTCCATATGCTGCAGGACCACTTTACCATCATGAAGCTTTAGATGGCTCAGGATATCCAAATGGACTTACTAAAAAAGACATTCCATATGAAGGTCAAATTATTAGAGTTGCAGATGAATATGATGCAATTGTTAGTAAAAGACAATATAAATCACATATCGGTATTTCAGATACACTAAAAATCTTAATAGATAACACAAAACCACATGAAGAAGTACAAAAATCAGCAGTTCTAGAAGAGCTTGGTAACAATGCAAAACTTGGGAAGGATAACCCAATTATTGTAAGAGCTTTATTTAAAGTTGTAATAGATGATATAGAATACGAGATATCTTGTATGTTAGATTATATAAAAAGCTTAAAAGGAGAGCTTAAAAGATTTGAGCAAATAGATAAATATAAAGAAAAAATGGAAAAAGCAAAAACTGAAAAAAAGAAAAACTACTACCTAGAAGGCATGAAAGAACTTATGATAGGAAATGAAACACCTGAAAATTATGAGCGTTCTAAACATGAATATATTAATGCATATAATAAAAGAAAAGACATAGTAGATAATTTATTTAAAGAAATAAAGATTATAAAAAAATTAAAAGTTTAATTCTGTCCAATTAGGGACAGGTCCAAATGGACAAAAATGTCCAATCGGACCTGTCCCTAATTGGACATTTTCTAATACAGTTTTTATCCGGTTATTCTTCCAAACCAAAGCTAACACCTAAAGCATTATTTACTTTATCTATTATTTTCTCATCATTTATATGACCAATTTTTTCTTTTAATCTACTTTTATCTAAAGTTCTAATTTGTTCTGTTAAAACAACAGAATTATTTTTTAAGCCACATGAAGAGGAATCTATCTCTATGTGTGTTGGTAATTTTGTTTTACCAGTTTGAGAAGTAATTGCTGCCGCAATTACAGTTGGACTATATTTGTTGCCTAAATCGTTTTGAATAATTAAAACCGGTCTTATTCCACCTTGTTCTGAACCAACAACCGGACTTAAATCTGCATAAAACATATCCCCTCTTCTAATTTGCATATACTTCACTCCTAATATCACTAATTTGTCAAGATATGTCTTAGGCATTTTAAATACCAACTTTAAAATTACTTTATTGTAATCTCATTATATAATATGTAAACTTTAGTATTTTTGTTATCATCTTTAATTTCCATTTTTGTAGGTAGTTTAGTTTTTTTACTTAAATATAACATCTTATTTTTAGTTTTTAAAACTATTTCTTCTTTGAATTCTTCTGCCTGTTTTTCCTTATCTTCTAAATATTGCAAAATAAATGAATTTAAATCTAAATCGTTTATATTTATTTTGTCATACTTATCAAAAAATGTTGTTAAATTAAGTTTTGTATTTTCTAGTTTCAACTTTTCTCCTGTTCTTTCTATTCTTACACCTTTTATATTTTCTGGTTCTAAAACTTCTTGAATATTTTTTTTATCTTTTTCATATTCTTGATAGATTTTATAAATATTTGTATTTTTATTTGATTTAACTTGCACTTCTATTTTTGCTTCATATGAAGTCATATTTAAAATTTTTTTAAGACTTTCTTCTTGACTAATATTATTATTTCCAAATTTATTATTTTTAGCCATTTCAAATAAAAAAATTAAGAAAAAAGTTAATAGTATCAAAATAACAATAACTAAGATTAGTGTTTTTTTGTTTTTTAAGTTTATTTGTTTTTTCATTTTATATATTCTCCTTTTTTCCATACAAAAAAAGATGTATGTAAAATAAATTACTACATCTTTATTCTATAAACTTTCAAAATATTCTTCTAAAGCTTTTTCTAATTCTTTTCTTGTTTCTATTTTATTTATATTATTTCTAAATTCACTAGAGTTTTTAAGTCCTTTAACATACCATGCAATATGTTTTCTAAGTTCTTTTATAGCTATGTCTCCTTTTTCTTTTATTGCTAAATCAATATGTTCTTTTATAATCTCTAGTTTTTCTTTGTTAGATGGCTTTTCTAAAAACTTTCCTGTTTCTAAGTAATATTTAATTTCTCTAAAAATCCATGGATTTCCGAATGCTCCTCTTCCTATCATTATTCCATCTACACCTGTTTTTTGGAACATTTCTTTAGCAGAAATTTCATCTATTACATCTCCATTTCCTATTACAGGAATGTTTACACTTTCTTTTACTTTTTTTATTATTTCTAAATCAGCTTTTCCCAAATAGTATTCACTTCTTGTTCTACCATGTATTGTAATTGCAGATATTCCTACTTCTTCTGCAATTTTTGCAACATCTTCTGCAACAATATGGTCTTTATCCCAACCTGCTCTAAATTTTAAAGTTACTGGAACTGAAGAATTTTTAACAACAGTTTCCATTATACTTTTTGCTTTTGGTAAATCTAATAAAAGCTTACTTCCATCTCCATTTTTTACAACTTTTGGAGCTGGACATCCCATATTGATATCTATGATATCTGCAAAAGTACTTACATATTTTGCAGCATATGCCATAGATTCTTCATCACTTCCAAAAATCTGAAATGATACTGGTCTTTTTTCTCCTTCTGTATCAAAAAGCCTTTTTGTTTTTTGATCATTATGAAACATTGCTCTTGCGCTTCCCATTTCAGTACAAACAAGACCTACTCCAAATTTTTTAGAAATCATTCTAAAAGCTTTATCTGTTATTCCTGCCATTGGTGCTAATATTAAATTATTTTCTAACTCTATATCTCCTATTTTTAGTTTATGTATATACATTTTTTCCTCATTTTACAAATATTGTTTTTTGTCTTTTACTACTAATATTTAATAATATTCCTATAAATATAAAGTTTGTAATTAGTGAGCTTCCTCCATAACTTATAAATGGAAGTGGTACTCCTGTTATTGGAAGTAATCCCATTACCATACCTACATTTTCAATGAAATGGAATAAAAACACACCTGTAATTCCTGTTGCAATTAATGCTCCTTTTTCATCTTTTGCAGTTTTTGCTATATATAGACTTTTGGTAATTAAAACTACATAGAGTATTATAACTGCCCCTGCTATTATAAATCCCATCTCTTCTCCAATTACTGCAAATATAAAGTCTGTGGTTTTTGGATATAAAAATCCTAATTGTGTTTGGTTTCCTTTAAGTAATCCCATTCCTGTTAATCCACCGGCTCCTATTGCTAGTTTTGATTGTATAATATTATATCCTGCACCTCTTGGATCTGATTCTGGATTTAAAAATATATCAATTCTTTGTTTAGCATGTTCTGGTAAAACAAACATATATAGTAATGGCACCGCAATTACTATTAATATTGCTGTTACTATAATATATTTTTTATCTAATCCTGATGTAATAAGCATTAATGCTAGCGCCACGATAAATGCTGCAGCTGTACCATAGTCTGGTTGCATAACTATTAAAAGAATTGGTAGTCCAACTGCTGCAAAAATAGTTAATAGTCTTGTTGGTCTATTTATTTCTTCTTTTCCTCTTCTTTGAATTTTAACAACTATATATGTTAAAAATAAGATTACTGCAATTTTTGCAAACTCTCCTGGTTGAAGTGAAAAAGATCCAATATCAAACCAGCTTGTTGCCCCATTTACAGGTGATGTAAATAATACACCAATTAATAAAACAACAATTACTCCATATATAACAGGTGACACTCTTACTAACAAGTCATAATCAAGAAACATTGTAATTATCATTATTACTATACTTACAACAAACCATATACATTGTTTATAAAATTCATCATAATCTGTATTTTGAGTCGCAGAAAATAGTGCAATTAACCCTATTACACAAAGGATAATTGCAACTATTAATACACTCCATTCTATATTTTTTAGTTCTCTTTTTCTCATTAAACCACTCTTTTTCTTTTATTTTTTGATTTAACTTCCTCTTTTTCCTTTGCATTTCTATTTTTGTTCTAATACTTTTTCTTGAACTTTTTCTGTCTTTTCTTCTTTTTCTAATTTTTCTTCTTTTTTAGTTTCTTTTGTTTTTTCTTCTTTATTTTCTTCTAACTTTTCTTTTTTATCTTCTTTGTTACTGTCATCTTTTTTACTTACTTCTTCTTTTATTTCTTTTTCATCTTTTTTATTTTCTTCTTTTTTTACTTCTAAAGTTTCTTCTTTTGATTTATCTTTTTTATTGGTTTCTTTAGCTTTATTTTCTTTATTTTCGCTTTCTTTAACTTCAGATTTATTTTTATCTTCTTCTTTTGTTTTCTTTTCTTCTTTTATAGATGATTCCATTTTTCTTGCTTCATTTTTAATATTTAAAATTGGAATATTTGCATACAAAGCTGGAGCACCATTTGTTCCATCTGCATTTTCTTTATTTGTAAGTCTTACATCTATGGCACTTTCATCTACATCTATATATTTTTTTATTACCTCTATTATTTCTTGTTTCATTAATTCTAAAAAGTCTGCAGACACATTTGCTCTATCTTGCATTAAAACTAAATGTAATCTTTCTTTTGCAGCTGTTTTTGAATTATTTGCAACTTTTCCTTCTTTTTTACTTGCTTTTTTAAAAAAATTCATTATGTTTTCAAACATAGTTTATACTTACCCCCAAATGTTTATTATTTTTTAAATAGCCCCTTTAGTCTTGCAAAAAATCCTTTTTCTCTTCCAGGGATAGTTACTTCTATTTTTTCTCCTAAAACTCTTTTTGCAATCTCTATATATGCTTTTCCTGATGGTGCACGCTTATTTTGAATAACTGGTTCTCCTTTATTTGTTTGAGTTATGATATATTCATCATCTGGAACAACACCAATTAAATCTATTGATAATAAGTCTACTATATCATCAACATCCATCATTTCACCTTTTTTAACCATATTAGGTCTTATTCTGTTTATTACTAATTCTGGATTTTTGATTTCTGATGATTCTAGTAAACCAATAATTCTATCAGCATCACGAATTGCTGAAATTTCTGCTGTTGTTACTACTATTGCACGGTCTGCACCTGCTATAGCATTTTTAAATCCTTGCTCTATTCCTGCTGGGCAATCTATTAAAATATAGTCAAAATCTTCTTTTAATTTTCCAACTAAATTTCTCATCTGTTCTTCATTTACTGCGCTTTTATCTCTTGTTTGGGCTGCTGGTAGTAGGTATAATTCTTTAAATCTTTTATCTTTTATTAAGGCTTGTCTTAATTTACATTTTTCTTCTACAACATCAACTATGTCATATACTATTCTATTTTCTAATCCCATTACAACATCTAGGTTACGAAGTCCGATATCTGTATCTATTAATACTACTTTTTTACCTTCTAAAGCTAAACTTGAACCTAAATTTGCTGTTGTTGTTGTTTTTCCTACTCCGCCTTTTCCTGATGTAATTACTATTACTTCTCCCATAATTCTCCTCCTTAGGATTCTAAAAACACATATTTTTAATAGCTATATAATATAACGAAAATGCCAAAAAGTCAATGAATTTTTAGGTAAAATAACAAAAATATTTCTAAAATATTACAAAATGTTTACAAAAGCACTAAAAAAGCAGTAGCCGTATGTTTTTAGCTACTGCGTAAATTTAATACCCATCTTACTTTAAGTATATTAATAATTTTTTCTCTTATATATTTAAATATAGAATTGGACGGAACGATATATTGACACCAGTAAATGTTCCTAATGTAACAAGTCGATTGCTTGCATCTCCTCCGTTGTACCCATAGTTACCACCACGAACAACACATGAATAATCTGGATCATAGCCTCTACTTTCTGTTGACCACTCTCTATAATTTCCAGCCATATCGTAAATGTTGCATTGTACATCATTTTCATTCGCACCATTACCTTCAGCAAGTATTGCTTCTCCCGCTTTAGATGGTCTATTAGGAGTAGCCATCCCTGGTTGCTTTGCATAATTACTATCTGTACCACATGCTTGCATATACATTATTGCTGTATCCCAAGCATAACTATTTATTAAATCGCTTGTCATTTCTATATATTTATTTTTGTCTGCTAATTCTCTACACAAATTTGCTGCTCTATTTTGAGTTATATATCCCCATACTGTTGCTCCACGTTTTGATACTAATTGCATATTTTCTCCTGCGTAACCTGTCCAATCCAGACTGTTTTCGGGGTTACCTGTTTCTATTAAAGTTCCCCCTTCTGTTCCAGCCTCATACCTTGCAATTAAATATCCTCCATTTGATGCTACGCTTTCTTTAAAATCGCTAATACTTTTAGCAGGCATATTATCATATCCTAAATCTTCTTCAGCATATTCATTAAAGAAACTATTTCCAAAACTATATCTTCCTAGTTGTATCTCTATATCGCTTCCTTGTCTTAGTTTTCCATTTGTACTTACATATGGGTCTGTCGGTGTTCCATCTTCATTTTTTGTTACAGGTACCCATACATATTCATTTCCTAAACTATCTGCTACTACTATTCCTTCTTCTTTTGTGTCTCCTGTTACATGTGTAAATCCTTCTGGTATTTTAACTCCATCTACTCCACTATCCTCTTCCTCAGTTGGATTTACAAATAAACAAATACGGAAACCTCCAGGAACACCTCCTAAAGGAAAAGCACGCGTAGAAGCATAGGTTACTGAAAAATTTCCACCTCTTACCACTCTACCGGTGTAGCTTCTAGATTCCATGGTCCATTCCGCAACATTTCCAGACATATCATATATATGCTTAACTTCTATGTATCCTGTATTTTGAGGTTCACTTCCAAACCATCCTGTATCCTCTTGACTACGAACATATGAGCCTTCTGCACAATTAGGTGAACCTATTTGTGCATTTGTTATATAATTGGGGTCTATAAAGTTTAGTGTAGCATCCCATTGCACTCCATAGCATAGTGTACTTGTCACATTTGTATAATTGTTTTCACTATCAAAAGCTCTTGATAATTCTATTGCTCCACCAGTTGTTGCTTTTTCATCTTCTATTATATCTCCAGTTGATGCCCATTCAACATCATCATATGGATAAACGCCTTTTTTTACAACTGCTTTACCATTATCTTTTCCTGTTTCAAATCTTCCTATATAAAATCCCCCATAATTTTTTACGCTTCTATACATTTCCATTGCTTCTTCTTTTGTTGTTTCTGTTTCTTCTATTTCATTTTCTTGAAAAGTGGAATTTATTCCTTGTTCATTCACTTCGTCTGTTAATGGAAAAACCGTGTTTTCTAATCCTGAATCAACATATCCAATTTGTCTTTGGAACTTAGAATAATCTTCTACTGGCACCCAAACAAATTGGTTCCCACCTTTTGAATTACTTAAGTCATCTCCTTCTACATCAGAAATTACTATTCCTTCTTCTTTGCTTCCTCCTGCATAGTAAAATCCATCTGGTATTGTTACTCCATCTATTACACGCCTTGGAACAGCCTCTGTATCTATTTGGTCACTTGTATAATCTGTGTAAAACCATTCATTATCTAGCTCTATTCCTTCTACATAGAAAATATTATGACTTGCTTCATTTATTATGTATAAGTTTTTTAAACTATTTGGGTCTGTAACAGATCCATTTTTTAGTTGTTCATAATCTTGTCCATATGTTAGAGTTAAATTATCTAGTGATGAAAGTTCAATGACATAGAACTTTCCAGTATCTACTGCATCACTAATAACTCCACTTGATTTTATATGTCCAATATTTGTATATTCGACACTTTTTCTTGCTGGTATATCTCCATATTGTGCGTAATAATCAGCTACTTTACTTCTTAGATTTTTAATATCATTTTGCATGTCTCTTAGTCTACCAATTCCTAAGTTTGATGTCATATTATATATTATTGTTGATGTTATTATTAAAATAATTATAACTGCAATAGACAAAGTAACTAGTGTTATACCACGCATTCCGTTTAAAACAATTTTTCATCATTAGAATTCTCCTTTTTTATCTTTAGTATTAGTTTACTATTTTTAGCAATTATTTTCAAGAGTTTTTCTCTAGTAATTTATAAATATTTTCTTTCCTTTTATATACTTTGTCTTGCTTTATATACATAAACCACAAAAATATAATTATTAAAAATATTGCTATATTTTTTAGATAAATAATTAGAATGCTAGATACAAATGTCAAAAACAAAAGAAGAACAAATGATATGTTATTTATATATTTTTCAGATTGTCTTTTTCCAACTAAGATATGTAATATACTTTTTAATATTCTTCCACCATCTAATGGATAAAAAGGAAGCATATTAAATAAAAAGAGCAATATGTTAGAATATACTATAAGCATTTTAAGTTCTATATTAATATTTAAATAATATGTAATTACTGCAATTATTAAATTTGTAATTGGACCTGCAAATGCTACAAATATTTTTTTAAATTCTAAATAATTTCCAAGTTTAATTTTTTTATTATATTCTTCAAGATTAGTCTTAAAAGAAACACTTATACCATATGCCATAAGTTCCATTTTTCCTGGTTTTAATCCTAAAATTATACCTGCTAAGATATGTCCCATTTCATGAATTATTGCAAAAATCATCATAACTGCATAAATTTTAATTTGTTTTGTTAAAATGAATAAAATAAAAAAGACAAATATTTTTAAATCTATTCTTATTCTCAAATTTTTTCTCCTTTACAACTCTAATATTTTTTGAGGGTCTATTACTCTTTCTTGTACTCTTATTTCAAAATGCAAGTGTGGTCCTGTCGAATTTCCGGTAGAACCAACTTCTGCAATTTCTTGTCCTTGTTTTACAATATCTCCTTGTTTTACGTATAAATTGTTACAATGTGCATATATTATGCTTATTTCTCCTATTTGAATTTTTAAGTGTTTTCCATAATCTCCTTCTTCTGAAGATAAAACAACTTCTCCATCTGTTGATGATAAAATCTTTGTTCCTAAATTTGCTGCAATGTCTGTTCCGGTATGGTTTTTAGGGACTGTTCCTGTTGCTTCTTCTCTTCTTCCAAAAGGAGAACTAATTACTCCTTCTATTGGCTTTATGTATGTTGTAGTTTCTTTTGCAAGTTTTATATCTTGTTCTTCTTGTGTTAATACAGTACCTTCTTCTTGAGAAGTATTTGTGTTTTCTACACTAGTATTATTTTGAGTCTCTTCTTTATTTTCTGTTCCTTCTTCTACTTCTTCTGCACCACCTATGCCATTTTGATTATTTGTAAAATATGATTTTATATTTTCATAAATTTTATTAAAATCTATGTCATATGAAAGCACATTATTTACTCCGAGTTATAAAGTCTTTTGAAAAAACATATTCTCCATTTTGAATTGTATAAATTGTTAAATATATTAAACCGCAAATTATAATTTGAATTATCATTTTTTTTAATAATTTAATATCTTTCTTTTCTTTATTTAAATTAATTGTTTGAACTTTATCTAATTTATTTCCATTTCTTCTTTCATAAATTTCTTCAGCTCGTCTTATTCTTTCTTCTACTGATATTGTCTTTTCCATAAAAAAACACCTCTTCCTTAGTTCTTTCTAAACTATATGTTAGGAATTGGTGTTTTATTCTTTTATATTATTAATATTATTGATTCAAAAATAACTATTACACTAGTTAAAATTGAATAAAATTTTAATTTTTTATATTTTTTTGTCATTTTATTTTTTGAATTCATTTCTTCTTTTGCATTATTTTCTTCTACTTTATATGAATATTCATTTATTAACATTTCCGCTTCTTTTACTAAATAGTCTTTTTCTTCATTCTTTTTTGATTTTTTATCTATTTCTTTGTTATAGTCAAATGTTTTAGTTTTTCTTATTTTTCTATTATCCTTTAAAATCACTATTGCTTCTTCTACAATATTTGATGGAAAATTTTTTAGCACAACCATATTTTTTAAGTTTGTATCTTTCATTTGTTACCCTCCCTTGGAAAAGCCTTTTATATATTTTTTCCACTTTTTCCAAGGTTATACATATATTTTAATCTCCTACTCCAAAATCAGTATTTTCTATTAATATGTCTATTTTGTTGTTTTCTTTATATATTGGGTAAAGTTCTTTTAAAAATCTTTTCTTTAGATTTTCATCTTGTGGCATTATATCTGGCATTTCTTTATATAGATTGACACAAATTCTTTCAAAATTTTCTAATCCTATTTCTATGTCTTTTTTTACTTGCTCGAAAGTTTGTCCTTTTATACCAACTAACAAATTAATTTCATCAAATGTTTCTTTTAGTTCTTCTAAGCTTGGTTTTCCAAACCCTTTATTTAGTATATTTTCTCTAAAGTTTTCGTCAAATGTTTCTATTCCACCTTTTACTTTAAGGTCTATTTTTAAATCTTTACATTCTTTCTTGAATTCTTTTATTTTATTTTTATACATATAGTGACTCTCAATTATTAGTCTTTTAATATTTTTCTCTTTGCAAGTTTTTAATAATTCATTTTTACTTTTTTCATTTAGTTCAAAAATACTACCAGAGTTTATAGCTTCTAATACTTGAAATTCTCCAGTTACATTATCTAAAACTTCCTTATTTATTTTATATTGCTCATCATTATCTTTTGTTCTATCTAAATAGTAGTTACAAAATTTACATTTTTGCCATTTGCATCCACTTCCAATTAATAAAACAATTTCTCTTTTGTCTTTATCTAATATTCTTGAATATCTATCCATTTTGTTGCTCCTTTTTTAAAAAAATGTAATTGTTTTTAAGATTTCTGCATTTTCCATAAATACTTTATATGGGTTTTTAATAACTGTCATATTTATTTTGCTTTCATCTTTTTTGATATATTTAAATTTGCTTAGTTTTATTACATAATAGTTATCTTGATTTTCTTTATTGCATTTAAACTCATTATATGTCATTGAATAAGAGTCCAAATTTTCATAACTAGTTTTTACTTCTAAATATATATGTTCATTTGTTTTTAATATAATTTCTATATCACAGCCATGTCCTACTGATAGGTCTTCTTTTAATATATCATAATTTATGTTATAGAAAATAATGTTTTTTATGTCTTTTTTATTTATATTTAATGTTTCAAGTAATTTGCTTTTTTCTAAACATAAATTTTTATATACATATTTTTCTCCTTCTATTCCTAGTTTTGATTTTGATAAGTCTGTTAGTTCTACTTTATTTTTTGTTTTTGTTTTTTTATTTACATTTTCTTTTTTCCTAGCAAGTTCTTTTTTCTCATAATTTCCTATTTTACAATTTCCTTCTATTTTTTCTGGAACCTCAAGCTTTTCAATCTCCTCTTCTGTTTTCAATGTTTTTTCTAACTCTTTATATATATTTATTTCTTTTGTTTCTTCACTAGGTTCATCTGTTAGAATAAAGTCAAACTCCATAATTTGCAATTTTCCTAGTTTTTTTAGTAAATATTTAAAGTCTATTACTTCTTGATTGTCTTGTTTTTTCTAAAGAAAGTTTTTCATAATCACTTTTTTCGTAGTTTGTAAATTTCCAAAATTCTTTTAATAAATATACTTCGTCTGGCTCCATAAAGTCTAAAATAAAATCTATACATTTTTCAAAATCAATTAAATTTTTAAAAGAGTCTATGTATTTTATTGCTTGTTCATCTTTATATGTTTGTAATACTACTTCTTTTCTAAATTCTTCATCAGTCTTCTCATCTGATGCAATCATTGCTCTTATTCTTATATTCCAACCATTGTTTTTTCTTCCTATATATGTCGAATCTACTCCATAAAGTTTTGCTATTTCTGATATATGTTTTTTCTCTAAAACATACATTATATATTCATCTTCTTTTGTTAATGTGTTAATATCTAAAACACCATTTTTTTCATATAAAGCTTTTTTCTTTTCATATACTTTCATTGTTGGAATATTTTCTAGTTTGTATTTTATTCTGTTTTGCTTTACTGTTTTTAAGTATTTTTCAAACTCTTTACATATTTCTACTTTTTGTTTATCATCTTTTTCATTTAAATATTTTTCTATTAGATTTTCTATAGTTTCATCAGAACTAATATATCTTACATATTCTATTAATTCATTTAACTCTAGCAATCTTTCTTCAAAAAAGTATCCTATTTTTGCAATATATAGTTCTAATAGCTTTTCCATCCACACATCATTTCTATTTGAAACCAAGTGTTTTTTTGCAAATCTATAATAGTCCATAACACCTGCATAATTTGTTACTTTTATTTTTTCGTCAACATCTACTTCTTTTTTTGAGTCATAAACTAAATATCCATAGTTTGCAATATAGTAATCTAATTCTCCTTTAGATTGTTTTCTTTTTTCAAATTGGCATAAACTCCAAAACAGTATTTGTCCACAATCATGTTTATTGTTATATTCATGAACTTTGTCAAATATTTTATCTATTGTTTTTAATCTTTCATCAACCAAAAAGCAATATGCTTCTTTTCTTTGCTTTTTATCTTCTTTTCCCCAAAAGCCTTCTCCCCAAACATATGCTTTTTCTATTTTTAAGCCTGTTACTTTTTCTAAATCTTTTTTTATTTTCACTACTTCTTTTTCTTTTTCATATGTTTTTGGTGTTTTAAATATCCCACAATATTTTAATAGTTTTCCGTCCAATTTTTCCATTTTTTCACATCCTTTTGGTCTATATATTTTACTACATTTTAAGGCTTTTTTCAAGGTTTTAAAATCATAAAAATGTACCATGAAATTTGGTACATTTTTCATATAATCTTTAATTATTTTATCTTACTTCTTTCATATATACATCATAAAGTTTTCCTGCCCATTGTTCATAAGTTGCATATTGTCCATCTGTTCCTTTTGCAGAATACATATATCTTGCCATTTCATAAACACCATCATTACAAATTTCTGCCATTTCTGATATTGATGATGTAGGGCCTGCATCTCTTAGTTTTTTAGCATATTCATCATATATTTGTTGATATCCTCTTGTAGAAGTATTATTTGTAATTCTACTACTTGAATTGTTAGAGCTTCCTAAATTTTCAGTGTTGCTATTATAGTTATTATTTACATTACTGTTTCCAGTATTAGAACTATTATTACTAAAGTTATGTCCACTGTTAGTAAGATTACTTGTTTGCTCTTTGAGCCATATTGCTTTTAATGTAATATCTGTTGTTACATAATTATCTGCATATCTATTAAATAAGAACTTTTCACCATTATAACTCCAACCATCAAACACATACCCATCTTTAATTGGTTCTGCAGGCTCAACAAGCCATGTTTCCATATTTACAATCATTGGCTCTACATAACTTCCTCCATCACTATTAAAAGTTATTATATGTGTTGTTCTTGCTCTTTCTAACTGTTCTTGAAGCATCTGCGCTCTTTTATTTGAAAAATTTATAAAGCTTATAGTTGAAAATATACAAATAATTACCCCAATAATTGCCCATAGTTTTTTATATTCTTTTTTAAATAATGATATAACTGCACAAACAAATCCTATAAGACTTATAATTATTCCAAATCCTATTTGTTCATCATTATATATAGGTGCACTACTTATAAAAATAAAGCCTACTCCTGCTAAAAGCAAAGATATTATTGGTAATAGTTTTTTTCTTTCGTTCATAAATATCCCCTTTTCTTTGTGTCATAAATCCTTTTAACACATTTTTATATTATCAAAAACTTTTATAAAAATCAATAGTATAAAAAAAATAGTTAGCTTAAAAACTAACCATTTTTTTATTTTATGCACTTTTTAATTCTAGTCTCAATTTATCTGCTATCATTGCTATAAATTCACTATTTGTAGGTTTTCCTTTGCTTGCTGATATTGTATATCCAAAAATACTTTCTACTGCCTTTTGCTCTCCTCTTCCCCATGCTACTTCTATTGCATGACGGATTGCTCTTTCTACTCTTGATGGAGTTGTGTTATATTTACTTGCAATTTTAGGATATAGACTTTTTGTTATTTGATTTATTACATCTATATCATTTACAACCATCATTATTGCTTCTCTTAAATATTGATATCCTTTTATATGTGCTGGAACTCCTACTTCATGTATTACATTTGTAACTAATGCTTCTAAGTTATCCTCTTTACTTGCTTTTGATGAAGAAATATCTATATATTGTGGTTTTGATTGCCCTAAGTAAAAATTTTGCATAGATGCTATTTCTTGTGTTGGTTTAAAGTTTTTGATTTCTCTTATTCTTTTCATTAAAAGTTCAATATCAAATGGTTTTACAACATAATACTCTGCTCCTAAAGCAATTGCTTTTTGAGTTATTTTATCTTGTCCTACTGCTGATAGCATTATACACATTGGTCTTTTTTCTTTTTTCATGCTATTTATTTTTTCTAAAACTCCTAACCCATCTAAATGAGGCATAATTACATCTAATAAAACTACATCTGGATTAGTATCATTTATTATATCTATTGCTTCATTTCCGTCTTTTGCCATACCTAACACTTGCATGTCTTCTTGTGAATTAATATATGCAGATAATGTATGGCTAAAATCTTGATTATCATCTGCTATTAATACATTAATTTTGTTTTCCATTTAAAAAAACCTCCTAAATTCAAATTGTAAATTTTTTACAATTTGAATTATATTATGAGGTTACAATTTTTGCAATATTTTGCTGGGATTTTCTTCCATGTTTTTACAAAATCGCTTTTTTTATATACTTTTCTTTATATATTTTTTACTTAATTTTTTAATATCTATCAAATTTAATCTTTTATTTTCAAAATCTTTGTAAAATTCTTTGTTTTTTTCTTCTTCTATCTCTATTTTACAAAACACATTCTCTTTATATTCGATAGATAATATGTTTATTTTATTATTTTTGCAATAATGTTTAAAACTATCAAGGTCACTATATAGCATACTTACTTCTACCTCTTCACCAAGTACCATTTCTTCTTTTAAAGCGCTATTTATTGCTTCTTGCAAAGAATCTGAATATGCTCTAACTAGGCCTCCTGTTCCTAATAGTATTCCACCAAAATATCTAGTAACTACTATTAAAACATTTGCCAAATTTCCTTTTTGTAATATTTTTAGCATTGGTGCTCCTGCTGTACCTGATGGTTCTCCATCATCACTTGCTCTTTCTACTATGCTATTTTCATTAATTATCCTATATGCAAAACAATTATGTTTTGCATCAAAATACTTTTTTCTTACTTCTTTCAAAATTTTTTCCGCTTCTTCAATTGTTGACACATAGTATAAATTGGCGATAAATTTCGACCTTTTTACTGTTATTTCTACTTTTGTTTTTTCTGTTATTGTATAAAAACTATTCATATTTCTCCTTTTTATTTTAATGTAATCCTGCTACATACCCTGTTGAATATGCTATTTGTAAGTTAAATCCTCCTGTGTAACTATCTACATCTATTATTTCTCCTGCAAAAAATAGTCCATTTACTAATTTTGATTCCATAGTTTTTGGATTTATTTGTTTTGTATCTATTCCTCCATTTGTAATTATTGCTTCTTCTATAGGTCTAAAATCTCTTATTTCTAAAGTAAATGATTTTAATAATTCTACTAGTTTTTTTCTTTCTTCTTTTGTTATTTCATTTACTTTTTTTAATGGATTGATATTACTTTTTTTGATTACAACTGGAATTAATTTTTGTGGTAATAATTTATCTAAAGAGTTTTTAAATTGTTTATTTTTAAATTCATCAAAATCTCTTAAAATTCTTGCATCCAATTTTTCTTCAGATAAAGCAGGTTTAAAGTCTATTTTTAAAATTATCTTTTTGCTTTTTAATTTTTCTTCTATATTTTTATATCTACATAAATGTGCAGAACTACTTAAAATTATTGGTCCAGATATTCCAAAATGAGTAAATATCATTTCTCCAAAGTCTTCATATATCTCTTTATTTTTTTCTAAATCTGCTATTTTTATTTTCACATTTTTTAAAGATAGTCCTTGCAAGCTTTTACATATATCATTATTATATGTCTCTAGTGGCACTAATGAAGGTCTTATTTTAACTATTTTATGTCCTAGTTTTTCTGCCATATCATATCCATCTCCAGTAGACCCAGTAAGAGGATATGATTTTCCTCCTGTTGCTAATACTACTTTATCTGCAAAAAATTCTTTTTTATCTGTTTTTATACCAATTACTTTTATTTTATCATTTTCTCTTTTTACTAAAATTTCTTTTACTTTTGTATTATATTCAATTTTTATTTTTAAGTCTTTTATTTCTTCTTCAAAACATTTAAGTACATCTATTGATTTATCTGTTACCGGAAAAATTCTGTTTCCTCTTTCTTCTTTTACTTTTAATCCATGTTTTTTTAAAAAGTCTATTATGTCTAAATTTGTAAATTGTTCAAAAGAACTATATAAAAATCTACCATTTGTCGGTGTGTTTTTTATAAATTCATCCATACTTAAAGAAGATGTAATATTACATCTTCCTTTTCCTGTGATTAAAAGTTTTCTTCCTAGAGATTCTTTTTTCTCTAATAGAATAACTTCATCTCCTTGTTTTTTTGCAGTTATTGCAGCCATCATGCCAGATGGTCCTCCACCTATTACTATTGTTTTCATTATTTTACCTTCTTTTTAGTTCCAGTCTTTTTTGTAGATGTCTTTGTTCCTGTTTTTGATTTTGATGCTGTCTTTTTTGTAGCTGTTTTTTTAGGTCCTGCTGTTTCTTTTTTCTTAGCTGATGTTTTTGTAGTTGTTTTAGTTTCTTTTGATTTAGCTGCTGTTTTTTTCGTTGTTCCTTTTTTTGTAGTAGTTTTCTTTTTTGCTACCTTTTTTGGCTCTTCTTGTGGCTCGTCACCATTTAAATATCCTATATCATTTGCTTTTGCTTCTCTCATATATATATCTAAACTATCTTCTTTAGGTTCTTCTTGTTTTTTCTTTTCGACTTTTTTAGTCTTTTTAGTAGAAGTTTCTGGTTTCATATTATCATACATATCATCAAAGAAAAATTCAACTCCATCCATTGGATCTTTATTATCATTTTTTTGTTTTTCTTCTTGTTCTTCTATTTGCAATGGTTTTTCAAAGTCAAGTTCACTATCTTCTTTGATATAGTCATAATTGTCTTCTAAGTCTTCTTCTCCATTTAAGTATGGTAATTGTTTTCCTTTTTCTTCTAAGTCTTCTTCAAAATCAAAATTTTCTTCTTGATTTTCGTCTTTATTTTCTATATCTGATACTTCTTTTTCATTTTCAGATATATCTTCACTATTTTCGTCACCTAAAGGTAGTTCAAAGTCTTCTTCCTTACTGTAATCTAAATTATCATTACTATCTACATCTTGGAAATCAGTTTGCTCATTATATTCCTCTTTTTTTGGTTCTTCATCAATTTCTTTTAATATGTCTCTATATTCGTCATGTGATTTTCTGATTTCTTGATGTCTTCCTTTCATTTCTTTTTTAGCTTTTTTTGCAGCCTCTTTTCTTTCTTTTTCCATTCTTCTTTCTTCTGCTCTTCTGTTACTTCCTGATAGGATTAATAACAAAGTGATTAGCACTATGAAAACTAATAAAATTATTACAACAACCATTTTTCTCTTCCTCTCTTTTTTACTTTTGTTTTATTTTTGCATAAATTCTATGGCTTTTAAAATTCCAAGCTTACCATATTCATATGTAAGTCCTCCTTGCATATATGCAATATATGGTTCTCTTAAAGGTCCATCACAGCTAAGTTCTATTGTTGAGCCTTGTGTAAATGTTCCTGCTGCCATAATTACTTTGTCTTCATATCCTCCCATTTCTGATGGATATGGGACAACATCTGAATCAATTGGAGATCCTTTTTGTATTCCTTGACAGAATTTTATAAGATTTTCTGCTTTTCCTAATATTAAAGTTTGAACTATATCTCCTCTTTTTTCATTATATAATGGTTCTACATTATATCCTAATTTTTCTAAACATCTACTTGCAAATATTGCAGTTTTAAGACTGCTTCTTACAACTGATGGTGCAAAAAATAGTCCTTTTAGTAATAATGGATTTTGATTTAATGATGGTCCTATTTCTTTTCCTATTCCTGGTGAAGTTAGTCTTTCTGCACATAGTTTTACTAAGTCTTTTCTTCCTACTATATATGCCCCAGATGTTGCAATTCCTGCTCCTAGATTTTTCATAAGTGATCCTACTGCAATGTCTGCACCAACTTCTATTGGTTCTTTTTCTTCTACAAATTCTCCATAACAATTATCTACCATAATTATTACTTCTTTATTTACTTTTCTTATTTCTTTAATTACTTTTTCTATTTTATCTATAGTAAGACTTTTTCTTATTGAATATCCTCTTGATTTTTGAATTTCTACTAATTTTACATCTTTTTTTGCAAGTCTTTCTTGAATTTTTTCTATATCAAAATCATTATCTACAAGCTCTATTTGTTCATATTTAACTCCATATGATTTTAAAGAACTATCACTTACTTCTTTCCCTATTCCTATTACTGTTTGCAAAGTGTCATATGGTGCACTAGAAATACTTATCATTGTATCATTTGGTCTTAAAAGCCCTGATAGTGTTACTGCTAAAGCATGTGTTCCTGAAATTAATTGAGTTCTAACTAATGCATCTTCTGCTTTAAACACTTTTGAATATATTTCTTCTATTTTATTTCTTCCTGGTTCGTCTGTTCCATAACCTGTAGAAGAATTTAAGTGATTTTCTTGTAAGTTACATTCTTGAAATGCATCTAATACTTTTTTACTATTTGCCATACAAATTCTATCTAATTCTTGAAATTCTGGTTGTAATTCTTCTTCAACTTCTCTTGCTAATTTTTCCAATTCTATATTCATTATTTTCATTCTCCTTTGACATTAATATTTTACAACACTTTTATGAATTTATCAACTTAAAATTAGTAAAAATTTCTTATTTTGTTAGGCAAAAAATATAGGTACAAACTTGTACCTATATTATATTTTACTTTCGACTTTTTTTGACAAGAATGAGAGATTTTAGGTCTGTCCCCTCTATATCACAAATTTCTTAATTAAGATTATTCCTCCTGCTATTGTAAATAATATTGTAAATCCTAATGTGAAATATATTCTTGCTTGTCCTGTGCTTATTGATAACATTACTGGTGCATCATCTATATCGTCTTCTCCTGGTTTTTGGTTATCTGGTGTTGAGTCTATATCTGGTACCCCATAATCGTTATAGTCTTCTGATATCTCTGCTGTGTTTGTCATTACTCCCATTGTGTCTTCTCCATTTATCCATGTTAAGACTACTTCTACTTCTGCATATTCTCCTGGTTGTAATAATGTATTTTCTAATAATCTTGTTGATATTACATTATTTCCTTCGTCTGTCCATCCTGGGTTATCTTCTGCTACAAATTTTAATCCTTCTGGTACATAGTCTGTTATTTCTGTTGCATATCCTGCTATTGATCCTTCGTTTGTTACTCTTATTGAATATCTAAACTTAACTGTTGTTTTATTTAATTTGTTTCTATGGATTTCTACTTTTACTATGTCTTCTGGATCATCATATGGCTGATGTCCTGTTTCTGTTACTGTTGTTTTTCCATTTTCATCTGTTACTATTGCTTGTGTTACCCATTTTCTTAGACTTAGGTCAAATATTTTTACTACTACTTTTTCAAAGTCGTCATCATCTTCTTGTCCTGGGATATATTCTCCTGTTTCGTTTCCTTTATATCCTGGTAAGTCTTCATCTTTTGGTAAGTTTACATTGTCTTCACTAGAGTCTCTATCTATTGCTGGTTCTTTATCTTCATCTTGATATTCTGTTATATCTGCTATATTTGTTATATTTTCATCTGGTATTGCATTTTCATTTACCTTACACATAATTGGTACTTCTTTATATGATAACACTAGTTTTCCATCTTCATTTTCTTTTGGTTCTGTTATTAATGAGTCTTCTAAGTATCTTGTTGTTACTGTTCTTCCGTCTTCTGATATTTTCCATCCGTATTGTTTATTAAATTCACTATCTACATATTCTAAATATGGTGGTAAATGATCTTTTATTTCTGCTGCATATCCTGCAATATCTCCTTCATTATATACTCTTAGCATATATATTACATAAGAGTTTGGTTGTACTATTACTGGCTCTTTTGTATGTTTATATATTGCTGTTGTAATTAGATTTCCATTTTCGTCTGTAGTATTTAGAAGTGATGTGTCTACTACTGGCTCTCTTTCATATGAGTCATCTGAATTTCTAATAAATTCATCTTCTTCTACTGTTTCATTATCACTTACTGCTATTATGAATTTTCTTAGACTTAAGTCAAAATTTTGTACTATTACTTTTTCAAAATCGTCATCATCTTCTTGTCCCGGGATATATTCTCCTGTCTCGTCATCTTTATATCCTGGTAAGTCTTCATCATTTGGTAAGTTTACATCGTCTTCTTTAGAATCTCTATCTTCTACTTCTTCTCCTTCTGAATCCACATCTTTTGTTATTTCTGCAATATTTGTAACTTTATAGTTGCTAGGTACTCCATCTTTTAATTTACAAACTATTTTTACTTCTTTATAGTCTAGATTTTCGCCATCAAATGCTTTTATTAAGTTTTGTCTTTCTTCAGTTTCTTTATCTTTTGATAAATAGTCAGTAAATACAGTTCTTCCATCTTCCCCTAACTGCCATTCATATTTTTTATTTGTCTCATTTTCTGGTAAGAATTCTAATTCAGCTGGTAAAAAGTCTGTTATTTCATTTGCATATCCATCTACTTCACCTTCATTATATATTCTTATTGTATAAGTTATTTCATCATTTATTTTAACCATTACTGGGTCTTTTGGATGTTTATATATTGCTGTTGTATCTGTTCCATTTGCAAGATTTGTTATATCAACATTAGGACTTCTATCATATTCTTTATCATTTACTTTTGAAATATATTTTCTTAATGCTAAATCGAAATCTTTTTCTTGTTCATTTGGAACTGTTATTGTAATCATTCCATTTTCATAGCTTGCTGTAACATTTCCTGTTCCTAGTCCTGTACCATTTGCATTTTTAATTTCTACATCTGATATTTCATATGTTCCGTTATTATCTTTTTTTGTTACTTCTAGTTCAAAACTATCAAATAACTTGTTGTATCCTTCTGGTGCTTTTGTTTCTTCTATTCTTATTGTATCTTTTGAATTTACATCTGTTATTTCTACTGTTCCTAAAGTTACTTTTCCATCTACACCTGTTGTTTTTGTTTCTGCTCCTTTTCCTGGAAGTGTTACACTAAATTCTGCATTTGGTAATTTTATTTCGTTATTTTCATTATCTACTTTTACTAATTGTAAGTTATAGCTTCCTTCTTTTTTAATATTTGGCACTGTTATTGTGATTGTTCCATTTTCATAGCTTGCTGTAACATTTCCTGTTCCTAGTCCTGTACCATTTGCATTTTTAATTTCTACATCTGATATTTCATATGTTCCGTTATTATCTTTTTTTGTTACTTCTAGTTCAAAACTATCAAATAACTTGTTGTATCCTTCTGGTGCTTTTGTTTCTTCTATTCTTATTGTATCTTTTGAATTTACATCTGTTATTTCTACTGTTCCTAAAGTTACTTTTCCATCTACACCTGTTGTTTTTGTTTCTGCTCCTTTTCCTGGAAGTGTTACACTAAATTCTGCATTTGGTAATTTTATTTCGTTATTTTCATTATCTACTTTTATTAATTGTAGGTTATAGCTTCCTTCTTTCTTAATATTTGGAACTGTTATTGTGATTGTTCCATTTTCATAGCTTGCTGTAACATTTCCTGCACCTAGTCCTGTACCATTTGTATTTTTAATTTCTACTCCTGATATTTCATATGTTCCGTTATTATCTTTTTTTGTTACTTCTAGTTCAAAACTATCAAATAGTTTGTTGTATCCTTCTGGTGCTTTTGTTTCTTCTATTCTTATTGTATCTTTTGAGTTTACGTCTGTTATTTCTACTGTTCCTAAAGTTACTTTTCCATCTGTTCCTGTTGTCTTTGTTTCTGCTCCTTTTCCTGGAAGTGTTACTCTAAACTCTGCATTTGGTAATTTTATCTCATTATTTTTACTATCTACTTTTACTAGTTGTAGGTTATATCCTCCTTCTTTTTTAATATTTGGAACTGTTATTGTGATTGTTCCATTTTCATAGCTTGCTGTAACATTTCCTGCACCTAGTCCTGTACCATTTGCATTTTTAATTTCTACATCTGATATTTCATATGTTCCATTATTATCTTTTTTTGTTACTTCTAGTTCAAAACTATCAAATAACTTGTTATATCCTTCTGGTGCTTTTGTTTCTTCTATTCTTATTGTATCTTTTGAATTTACGTCTGTTATTTCTACTGTTCCTAAAGTTACTTTTCCATCTGCCCCTGTTGTTTTTGTTTCTGCTCCTTTTCCTGGAAGTGTTACGCTAAATTCTGCATTTGGTAATTTTACTTCGTTATTTTCATTATCTACTTTTACTAGTTGTAGGTTATATCTTCCTTCTTTTTTTATGTTTGGAACTGTTATTGTGATTGTTCCTGACTCATTATTTACTTTTACACTAGCTTCTCCACCTAAACCTGATGCTTCTAATTCTTTTAATTTTACATTTGTTGCTATATATTCTCCATCTTTTTCTTCTTTTGTTATATCTAATTTAAAGCTATTATATATCTTGTTATATCCATCTGGTGCATTTATTTCTTCTACTAATATTTCATCTGTTCCTACTTGTGTTATTTCTACTTCTCCTAAATCTATTAATCCACTAGCATTTGTAGTTTTTGTTATAGTATTTCCTCCTGGCATTGTTACTTTAAATTCTGCCCCACTTAATACTGTACTTAAATTATTAGCATCTACTTTTAAAATTTGTAATTTATATTTTCCTTCTGGTTTTTCAACAATTAATTTTTCAAAATCATCATCATCTTGAAATCCTTGGTAGTAATAGTTTGAGTCATCTAATTCATTTTTATTTGAATCATTTCCTTTATAGTTTTCCATGTTATCTTTATTTACATTTGGTGCATTTGCTGGTTCTGAATCTCTATCATCACCTATGACACTTGTAATTATTTTTCCATCTTCAGTTTCTTCTTCTGAAATCCATGCAACATTTGTAAGTATTTTATCTTTTTCTTCTGAATCTACTATACATTTTAGTTCAATTGTAGTAGAGTCTAATGAAATACCATTAAATGCTAACAATTTATCATCATTACTTTCATCTCTTGTAATTGTAACTATATTATTTGAATTATCATAACTTGCTTTATATCCACTTGTAATTAGCTCTGAAAATCTTAATCCTGTTGGAAGTTGGTCTTTTATTTCATTTACATATCCTGCTTTATCACCTTCATTATATACTTGTATTTTATATGTTACTACATCATTTTTTCTAACCAAAACAGGGTCTTTTTTATGTTTATATTCTGCTGTTGAACTACTGTCATTTGCTAAACTTTCTAAATCTATATTTGGATTACGAGATATTTCAACATCTTTATCATTTACTTTTGTTATATATTTTCTAAGTGATAAATCAAATCTTTTTTCTCTTTCTATTTCCATAATTGGTTGTTCTTCAGTTGAATGTGTTGATAAATACATTGTAAGTTTTGTATTATATGTTTTATTTGGATCTGCATAGTTTGGAGCTTCTTTTATTGCAACATTTATTAGATTATCGTATAGCTTTTCTGCTTGTGCTTGTCTTGTTGCTCCTTCTGATACTTGTGGCATTGTACCTGTAGGATTATATCCTGATAAACTTTCATATGTTCCGTCTTCTGCATCTGCATAATATAACCAACCTTGTTTACCCAATTTATTATATTTTTCTTCTCCATAATTTGTAAAATACCAGATTGCTGCTTGTTGTACTGCCTTTACATCATCTAATGTAAGTACTCCTCTTGGGTCTTCTGGATTTATTCCAAACTTTGCTAAGTATAAATCAAAATCTGATTCTGAATCTATACCTGGAAGATAAAGTAAATTAGCTAAAGCAAGTAATTCATTATAGTGACCTCCATTAACTAGGTCAGCTACAACTCCATAATCGTTTAAAGCCAAAGAACTTCTATCTTTATACATATCATAACTTTGATCATATTCTAATTTTTCTCCTGCATTTGAAAATCCAACTCCACCTTTTATGCAATATGCATTTATTTCTATTGGTTCACTTGATGTAGAGCTACTATATTCTGACATATTCCAAAGCATAGCTGCATTTGCCCCACCTGTTATTGGATTTCCTAAAGAATAACCAAAGCTTGGACTTGTTAATGTTCTATATTCATTAATTCCAAAAAATTTAGAATCTGCTGAATCTACTTTGTTTATTCCAAAAATGCTAGATATTATTAATATTAAAATTAATAAAAAACTTATTTTTAAACTTGCTCTTACTTTCATTTTTTTATCCTCCGAATACATTTATACAATATATATTTTAGCATAAATTATTTTACATTTAAATCGGGAATTTTTGTTAAATAAATGTATAAATTCCTTGCCTTTACGGAAGCTCTTTTTAGCTCTTTTATTACATTTTCATTACTTTTTTGTAACTTAAATTTTTTTATTTTAAAAAAACAAAAAACCCAAATTACTAAATGTTAATTTAATAATTTGGGTTTTTAAATTTTACTTTCGACTTTTTTTGACAAAAATGAGAGATTTTAGGTCTGTCCCCTCTATATCACAAATTTCTTAATTAAGATTATTCCTCCTGCTATTGTAAATAATATTGTAAATCCTAATGTGAAATATATTCTTGCTTGACCTGTACTTATTGATAACATTACTGGTGCATCATCTATATCATCTTCTCCTGGTTTTTGGTTATCTGGTGTTGAGTCTATATCTGGTACTCCATAATCGTTATAGTCTTCTGATATCTCTGCTGTGTTTGTCATTACTCCCATATTTTCTTCGCTATTTATCCATGTTAACACTACTTCTACTTCTGCATATTCTCCTGGTTGTAATAGTGTGTTTTCTAATAGTCTTGTTGATATTACATTATTTCCTTCATCTGTCCATCCTGGGTTATCTTCTGCTACAAATTTTAATCCTTCTGGTACATAGTCTGTTATTTCTGTTGCATATCCTGCTATTGATCCTTCGTTTGTTACTCTTATTGAATATCTAAACTTAACTGTTGTTTTATTTAATTTGTTTCTATGGATTTCTACTTTTACTATGTCTTCTGGATCATCATATGGCTGATGTCCTGTTTCTGTTACTGTTGTTTTTCCATTTTCATCTGTTACTATTGCTTGTGTTACCCATTTTCTTAGACTTAGGTCAAATATTTTTACTACTACTTTTTCAAAGTCGTCATCATCTTCTTGTCCTGGGATATATTCTCCTGTTTCGTTTCCTTTATATCCTGGTAAGTCTTCATCTTTTGGTAAGTTTACATTGTCTTCACTAGAGTCTCTATCTATTGCTGGTTCTTTATCTTCATCTTGATATTCTGTTATATCTGCTATATTTGTTATATTTTCATCTGGTATTGCATTTTCATTTACCTTACACATAATTGGTACTTCTTTATATGATAACACTAGTTTTCCATCTTCATTTTCTTTTGGTTCTGTTATTAATGAGTCTTCTAAGTATCTTGTTGTTACTGTTCTTCCGTCTTCTGATATTTTCCATCCGTATTGTTTATTAAATTCACTATCTACATATTCTAAATATGGTGGTAAATGATCTTTTATTTCTGCTGCATATCCTGCAATATCTCCTTCATTATATACTCTTAGCATATATATTACATAAGAGTTTGGTTGTACTATTACTGGCTCTTTTGTATGTTTATATATTGCTGTTGTAATTAGATTTCCATTTTCGTCTGTAGTATTTAGAAGTGATGTATCTACTACTGGTGCTCTTGTATATGAGCCATCTTTTGCAACTAAATATTCACTATCTTCTACTTGTTCATCACTGCTTACTGCAATTATGAATTTTCTTAGACTTAAGTCAAATGATTGTAATATTATATTATCATAATCTTCATCATCTTCATATTTTACCCAATCTTCTGTGCTTGAATCTCTGTCGTCTACTGGGTCACCATTTTCGTTTGCATCTTCTGTAATTGCTGCTTCGTTTCTAATTACAGTTCCAGAAATATTTTCTGCTACAACTTTTAATTTAACTGATACTTCTTTATATGATATATCTTCTTCTGTCTTTGTTCCATCATTTGTTCCAAATGCTGGTATTAAATTTCCTCCTACTGTTGTTTCATTTTCTTTTGATAAATAGTCTGTTGATATTTGAACTATTTTTTCTCCTGTTTCATCATATTTGAAATTTCCCCATAAATAGTTTTGGTTAAATTCTATAGCTTCTTTTTCTTCTTCAGATAAAGTCGTATCATTTGCTAAGTCTTCACCTTCTAGCTCAGACCAGATAAATTCTAATCCTTCTGGTATATCTTCTGTTATTTCTTCTGCATAACCATTTATCATACCTTCATTATATATTCTAAATGTATATGTAACTATATCTCCTTTTTTTACTTGAACAGGCTCTTTACTTAGAGTATATTCTCCTGTTGTAATCATTTGTCCATCTTCTCCTATTGTATTTAATTTACTTACATCTACATCTTCAATTCTTTCTGGTACATTTTGGTCATTTACAGCTGTAATTCTTTTAATTAATTTTAGGTCAAATGCTTCTGGAAGCATTACTAGTTTTTCGAAGTCATCATCATCTTGCTGTCCTTTATAGTAATAGTTTGAATCTGTTAAATCAGATTTATTACCATTTCCTATATAAGCTTCCATATTATCTTTATTTACATCTGGATGAGTTGCAGGTTCTGAATCCCTATCTTCTCCTACTTCGTTTGTAATAAATTTATTATCATCTGCATTAAATGCTTCTGAAATCCATGCAACATTTGTTAATATTTTTGAATTAGATTCATCTGGTAAAGCTGTTACTTCACATTCTATTTCAATTGTTGTACTATCTAAGTTACCTTGAGTGTATGGATCTAAGATTATATCTGAATCTTCAATAATTGTTTGTGATTCTGATTCAGGTACTTGTAATGTTACTATATTTGTTTCTTCCTCGTATGATAATAATTCATAATCTCCACTTACAACTCTAGAGAATTTTAGTCCTTCTGGTAATTGATCTATAACTTTTGATGCAGCTCCTCTTTTATCTCCTTCATTGTATATTGTTATTTGATATGTAACTTTATCTCCTGTTTTTACAACTAATGGGTCTTTTCTATGTTTATATGTTGCTGTTGTTCCTGTTTGTAAAGTAGATTCATCTATATTTGGTGCTCTTGTATCTACTGCAACATCATTTATTTTTGTAATATATTTTCTTAAAGCTAAGTCAAAATTTCCATTTGGTTTTAAAACTGTTGGTACATTAATTTCCTTTTTTTCTGGTAAAGCAACTGGTTGTTCGTTATCATCTTTAGTGTATGCCCACAAAGTTACTTTTGTATTGCTATAGCTTATATTTACAGTAATTGAAAGATCAGAAATACTTGCAACTCCATCTGCTGGTATTTGTACATAAAAATCTTGTCCTACTAAATCTCTTGGAGTTGTTCCTTCTGCTATTTCTTCCATTTTACTGTTTAATATTTTATAATTATCAACATTAGAATTGTTATTTTTAATTTCTAAATTTACACCAAAAGAAATTGTATTTCCTTGTTCTTCATCTACTCTTATTGGTCCTAAAACATAGTTTGAACCTGATTGATTAGCAGTTAAATCTTTAGTTGTTACTTTTGCAGGAGCTTTTTTTGTTCCTTCTTCACTATAATTATTTGCATTTGCTTTTGCAGAGTTTATTAGATAATTATATAAAGCTCTTGCTTTTTCTTCTCTTATACTTCCTGCATCTATTGAAGGAAGATTGCTATCTGGGTTATAGCTTGTAAGTTCTTCATATGAATCACCTGTTAATGTATAGTATAACCAAGATTCATTTCCTGTTTTATCATATTTTGGAGCTTCATCATAGTTTGTAAAATACCACATCGCTGCTTGTTGAACTGCTTCTATATCATCTATTGTTAATGGATATTTTGCATAATTTGGATTTTCGTTTGAAATTCCAGCTTGTTCATATGCAGAGTTTAACAATTGTTCTTTATCTGATTCTGTTGATACTCCTGGAATATATATCATATCAAACATTGCTAAAACAGCATCATAAGTACTAATTGTTTGACCACTTCCTATATCCATTTTTCCATTTACAAATGAACTAAGTACTGGTACTTCTGAAGCAATTGTTTCTCTTTCTGTTTGCATATCATAGAAAATATTATATGTTTGTCTTTTCTTTGTACTAGAAAAACCATGTCCTGCTCTTACACAATAAAAATTTGTTTCAGAATATTCTCCACCTGATTCACTATTGTATTGAACAATATTCCAAATCTTTGCTGCTCCGTTTTCTCCACCTACTATTGGATTTCCTATTGAATATCCCATGTTTGGTTCTGAATTAGTTCTTAAATCAGTAATTCCCAAATACATTTCTGATGTTTCTTGTTTTGCATTTACTATGTTTACAAATCCACTTAAAACTAAAATTAAAATCATAGCAATTGCAGTAAAAATAACATTCTTAAGTTTCATTTTTCTCTCTCCTTTAAAATATTACTTCTTATATATTTTACTATTTATAGTTTATTTAAGTCAATAGTATATTTTGGTTAATTATTTATCTTATGTTTTATACCTTTTAAAGCTTTACGGAAACTATGTTTCCGGGCCTTGAAAGTTATTATACTCCTACATTACAATTATATTACATTTTTTAAACAAAATCAATGTTTTATGTAAAATACATCTATTTTTATTTAATTCCGTAGAGTTTTTTAAAATATTAATTACATAAGCATATTTTTAAATTTTAACTATATAATGTAAAGAGGTAAAAATATGAGTTTAAAAATATTTAATATTTTTGTTTTTGCTATTTTTATTTTTTCTTTTTTTCAATCTTGTTTTGCAGATGATTTCTTAGAAAATGAAGAAACAATAAATGTAAATTCTAATATAAAAGATATTTCTTCTAATAGTTCAACTTTAGATGTAAATACCTTGAACTGTCGCTCTTGTATAGTGTTAGACAGAGCTTCAAATAGAGTACTTGTAGGAAAAAATGAAGAAAAACGAGTAAAAATGGCATCTACAACAAAAATTATGACTGCAACAATTGTTATAGAAAATTATGACTTATCAAAAACTGTAGAAATATCTAAAAAAGCTGCTGGAACTGGTGGATCTAGGTTAGGTTTAAAAAGAGGAGATAAAATCTCCATGCTAGATTTGTTATATGGTCTAATGTTATGTTCTGGAAATGATGCTGCAGTAGCTCTAGCTGAAACTGTAGCAGGAGGAATAGAAGAGTTTAGTATTATGATGAATAATAAAGCAAAAGAATTAAAACTTGAAAATACACATTTTGAAACACCACACGGATTAGATTCAGATAATCATTATACAACTGCATATGACTTAGCTCTTCTTACAAATTATGCATTAAAAAATAAAACATTTTTAAATATAGTTGGTACAAAAAATTACACAATAACAATTAATGGATATCCTAAAAGTATAACAAATACAAATGAGCTATTAGGAAGTCTAAATGGAGTATATGGAGTAAAAACTGGATTTACTAACGGTGCAAATAGATGTCTTGTAACTGCTTGCAAAAGAGATAATTTAGATGTAATTTGTGTTGTACTTCGGGTGTGATACCAAAAATTATAGAACCAAAGATAGTATAAAATTAATAGAATATGTATTTCAAAACTATGAATACTTGAAATTAGAAAACTTAATAAAAACAAATTTTGATTTATGGAAAGAAAATAATTTAAAAAATTTTAAAATTGATAAAGGCTTAGGCAACAATATAGATATATATTACCCTAAACTTGATTATAGTTCTATTCCCATAAAAAAAGAAGATAAAGATAAAACAAGTGTAGTTATTAATATAGAAACTAATTTACAAGCACCTGTTTATGAAAATTCTAAAATTGGAGAAATTAGTGTTTATTGTAATAGCGAGAAACTTTTGGGAGTAAATGTATTATCTTGCTTTTATATACCTAAAAAAAATTCCTATAACTATTTTATTGAAATATTAAAAGATTACTCTAACCTTTTAAATAGTTTCAAAATTTAAGTAAAAAAGAAGTATAGTTAATTTCTATACTTCTTTTTTTATTATTTTACATTTTCTTTTATGTAGTCTACTACATCTCCTACTGTTACAACTTTTTCTGCGTCAGCGTCTGGAATTTCAATATCGAATTCTTCTTCTATTGCCATTACTAATTCAACTATGTCTAATGAATCAGCTCCTAAATCATCTATAAAAGATGCTTCCATAGTAACTGCTGAGTCAGCTACTCCTAGTTGCTCTACAATTATACCTTTAACTCTTTCTAAAATTTCTTCTGAACTCATACCTTCAGAGTTCACCTCCTCTCAAGTTAACAAATGATGATACATCATTTATATTATATGTTTATATTTTTGTCAAGTAAATTACAAAAATATTTTTATTTTGTACTACCAGGTCAAATTTTTATTCTATTTATTTTCTTGTTTTTCTTCTTCTTTTTGCTTTTGGAAAGCTTCTATCATTTTGTCAACAGCCTTATTTTCAACAAATTTTTCTGCTTGAATTATAGTATATTCAAATAATAATTCATCACTACTTCCATGTGCTTTTACAACTGGTTTTTTTACTCCTAAAAATAAAGCTCCACCATATGATTTATAATCCATTGTTTTCTTAAATCTATTAATTGCTGGTAAACATGGAATTGTACAAATTTTTGATATAATACTTTTTGTTAGACTTTCTGTTAAAGTTTTTTTAACAAATTTTCCTAATCCTTCTGTTGTTTTTAAAAATACATTTCCAGTAAAACCATCTGTAACTATTGCATCTATTTTTCCTGAGAAAGCATCTCTTCCTTCTACATTTCCAACAAAATTTATATCTAATTCTTCTGATTTTTCTTTTAATAATTTATAACTTTCTTTTACTAAATCATTTCCCTTTGTTTCTTCTGTTCCTATATTTAATAGTCCTATTGCTGGTCTTTCTATTCCATATGTATTTTTTAAATAGATACTTGACATTTGTGCAAATTGCAATAAGTTTATTGGCTTACAGTTTGTATTAGAACCTGCATCTATTAATAATAACTGACTTTTATATGCAGGAAGTATTCCTGCTAATGCTGGTCTATCTATTCCTTTTATTCTTCCTACTATTAAAGTTGCTCCTGTAAGTAAAGCTCCTGAGTTACCTGCGGAAATAAATACATCTCCTTCATCTTCTTTAAGCATTCTAAAACCTACTACCATTGATGAATCTTTTTTGTGTTTTATTGCAACTGTTGGTGTGTCTTCCATTTCTATTGTTTCTGTTGCATTTTTTATTTTTAATCTATCTGATATTTCTTCTACTGTCTTTCCATAAAACTCTTTTATTTTATTTCTAATTACTTCTTCTTTTCCTACTAATACTACTTCTGCTTTTACTTTGTTTATAGCATTTACTGCACCTTTTATATTGGCATCTGGAGCATTATCTCCACCCATTGCATCTAATATAATTCTCACTTTTTATTCCTCCAATTTTCGTTGTCTTTATATTTTATTTTTGACATTCCTATTTTATTATGGTTTATAAAAAAAAGCAAGTCTTTTTATAATTTTATACTTATTATATTTTAGGTTTATAAAATTTTTCTTTTATTTTTGGTAATTTTTTCCTTTTTCGTATTTAAATCTTTCATTTTCATATAACTTTTTTACTTTTTTTACCTTTTTAATATAAAATATTGATTAATTCATTTATAGTAGAAGAGGAGGAATATTATGAGCACAAATGAATTAGTTGAAATTATTCGGAAATGGAGAAAACAGGGGTATAAAAAAGCAATTGTAAAGCTTTCTACAACTCCTAAAGTTGAACTTCTAAGTACTACAAAAACACTAGTTATATCTGTACATAATTCTTACGAGTATTTAGAAAAATTTCTTAATTCTGAACTTAGTGAATGCAGAGTTTATCCAAATAAAGGAAAACTTGAATTCCTTATCCTCTAGTAACTTTGTAAAGTTACGAAAAAAAATAGCTAAAAATCAAATGATTTCTAGCTATTTTTATTTATATACTATTTGGATTATTTATTATCCTAATATTTCAGAAACAACTCCTGAACCAACTGTTCTACCACCTTCACGGATAGCGAATCTTAGTCCTTTTTCAATAGCAATTGGTGTAATTAATTCAATTGTCATTGAAACATTGTCTCCTGGCATTACCATTTCTGTACCTTGTGGTAATTCGATAACACCTGTAACATCTGTTGTTCTGAAGTAGAATTGTGGTCTGTATCCATTAAAGAATGGTGTATGTCTTCCACCTTCTTCTTTAGTTAATACATAAACTTCAGAAGTGAATTTTGTATGTGGATTAATTGTTCCTGGTTTACATAGAACTTGACCTCTTTCGATGTCTTTTCTATCAATACCTCTTAATAGAACACCAATGTTATCTCCAGCTTCTGCTTGGTCTAATAATTTTCTGAACATTTCTACACCTGTAACAACAGTTTTTCTTCTTTCTGTTGTAAGACCGATGATTTCAACTTCGTCTTGAAGTTTAACTTCTCCTCTTTCTACTCTACCTGTTGCAACTGTTCCACGACCTGTGATTGTGAATACATCTTCAACTGGCATTAAGAATGGTTGATCGATTGGTCTTTCTGGTGTTGGGATATAGTTGTCTATTGCATCTAATAATTCTTTCATAGGTGCATATACTGGATCATTAGGATCTGTAGATGTAGATTCTAGAACTTTTAATGAAGATCCTTTTATAATTGGAATTTCATCTCCTGGGAATCCATATTCTGTAAGTAAGTCTCTTACTTCCATTTCTACTAATTCTAATAATTCTGGGTCATCAACCATATCACATTTATTTAAGTAAACAACGATGTATTTAACACCAACTTGTCTAGCTAAAAGAATGTGTTCTCTTGTTTGAGGCATTGGACCATCTGCTGCTGAAACAACTAATACTGCACCATCCATTTGAGCAGCACCAGTAATCATGTTTTTAACATAGTCAGCATGTCCTGGACAGTCAACATGTGCGTAGTGTCTTTTATCTGTTTCATATTCTACATGGGCTGTGTTGATTGTAATTCCTCTTGCTTTTTCTTCTGGAGCACCGTCGATTTGATCGTATGCTTCATATTTAGCTTTTCCTAATAATGATAAGTATTTTGTAATAGCTGCTGTTGTTGTTGTTTTTCCGTGGTCTACGTGACCAATTGTACCAATGTTAACATGTGGTTTTGTTCTTTCAAATTTTTCCTTTGCCATTTTTTAAATCCTCCTTTTTTGGTCTAAGTTTATTACTTAGCCTTTTCTTATAATTAAAATTTAATAACTTTGGTTAATTGCATAAGCATTTTATAACATTTTTGTTAAAAATGCAAGCTTTTTTTAATCTTTCTTTGCTCTTGATGCAACAATTGTTTCTAAAACTGATTTTGGAACTTCTTCATAATGAGATGGTTCCATAGAGTATGTACCTCTACCTTGTGTTCTAGAACGAAGTTCTGTTGCATAACCAAACATTTCAGAAAGTGGTATAAATGCATGAATTTCTTGCATTCCATCATTTCCATCCATACCTTCCATTCTTCCTCTTCTTGCATTAACATCTCCTATTACATCTCCCATGTATTCTTCTGGAACTGTAATTTCAACTTTCATGATAGGTTCTAATATAACTGATTTAGCTTGTTTACAACCTTCTTTGAAAGCCATAGAAGCTGCAATTTTGAATGCCATTTCTGAAGAGTCAACTTCATGGTATGAACCATCTACTAATGTACATTTGAAGTCTATAACTGGATATCCAGCAAGTACTCCGCTTTCTGCTGCTTCACGCATTCCTTGTTCAATTGGTTTAATATATTCTTTAGGAACAGCTCCTCCTACAATTTTGCTTTCGAATTCTATTCCTTTACCTGGTTCTAATGGTTCCATTTCAAACCAAACATCACCATATTGTCCTTTACCACCAGATTGACGAATAAATTTACCTTGAACTTTAACTTTGTTTCTAATTGTTTCTTTGTAAGCAACTTGTGGTTTACCTACATTACATTCAACTTTAAATTCTCTTTTTAATCTGTCTACAATTATATCTAAGTGTAATTCTCCCATCCCTGCAATAATTGTTTGTCCTGTTTCTTGGTTTGTATATGTTTTAAATGTTGGGTCTTCTTCTGCAAGTTTTGTTAATGCGATTGCCATTTTTTCTTGAGCTACTTTATCTTTTGGCTCAATAGCAATATCTATAACTGGTTCAGGGAATTCCATTGATTCTAAGATAACTGGTGCATTTACATCACATAATGTATCACCTGTTGTAACATCTTTTAAACCAACTGCAGCTGCAATATCACCAGAATATACTTTATCAATATCTTCTCTGTGATTTGAGTGCATTTGTAGAATTCTTCCTATTCTTTCTTTTTTATCTTTATTTGAGTTTAATACAGTTGATCCTGATTCTAATGTTCCTGAATATACTCTGAAGAAACATAGTTTTCCAACAAATGGGTCTGTTGCAATTTTAAATGCTAAAGCTGCAAATGGTTCAGAATCAGATGTTTTTCTTTCTATTTCATTTCCATCTAAGTCAACACCTTTGATGTGTGGTACATCAAGTGGTGATGGCATATAATCAACTATTGCATTTAATAATTCTTGAACACCTTTGTTTTTGTATGAAGAACCACATGTTACAGGAACTATTGTATTTGCTATTGTTCCTTTACGTAATCCTTTTTTGATTTCGTCCTCTGTTAATTCTTCGCCTTCTAGGTATTTCATCATTAATTCTTCATCTTGATCAGCTGCTGCTTCTATCATTTTTTCACGATATTCTTTAGCCATATCTACCATATCTTCTGGTATATCGCATTCTTCGATTTCTTTTCCTAAATCGTCTTTATGAATAAAAGCTCTCATTTTAATTAAATCTACTATTCCTTTGAATTGGTCTTCTGCACCAATTGGTAATTGAACTGGAACAGGATTTGCTTTTAATCTATTTTTTAATTGGTCAACACA